>JBAYHX010000079.1:0-10122 GCA_041665965.1 Candidatus Latescibacterota bacterium | reverse complement strand
GTGAATACTACCGCCACATGGTTTCTAATACCCTTCCAGCCATCCGGTCTCAACCAGCCCCTGGCGATAATCGGATCATTCATTTCTCAATCCTTTTGCGGAAATCGGCGTCGAGAGAACTTACCATGTTTTGAAGGTGAATCCAGGCTCCGGGTTGAATATCGGAAGCAGCAGTCCCGATCTTTTGGCCATATTTAACAATATTTTCCCCTGTATGGATAGTCCGGAGAGCGATTTTGTGGCCGAAGAGGATTTTTTCTGCGGAGACTATACTGTTCTCCGTACCTTTCAAGATTACTGGTTCTCCGGCTTTGACATCGGTGAGAACGGTGGCAACGTTGTCGGAAGGATCGAGTACCAGAGCTGATTTATCCTGAATTTTCATCGATCAAACCTTGATGGTTTGTGCCCGGTCGGAACCGATTGAAACATACTTGACAGGTGTTTCTACAATTTCGCTTATCCGTTTAAGATAAGACCTCGCATTGACGGGAAGGTCTTCGTATTGACGGATGTTTTTGGTCGAAGCCATCCACCCCTTATGGGTTTCGTAGACAGGCTCGGCTTTCCCCAGTACAGTGATGTCTGCAGGAAAATTATCAAGAATCCTGTCTCCATGCCGGTAACCCGTGCATATTTTTATTTCCGTCAGGGCATCGAGAACATCCAGCTTGGTAACCGCAAGAGAACTGAGTCCGTTGATACGCGCGGCATACCGGCCGATGATGCCGTCAAACCAGCCGCATCTTCTTGGACGCCCGGTGGTTGCGCCGTATTCACCTCCGATGTCACGGATCATCTGCGCAAATTCACCTTCGAACTCAGTCGGGAAGGGACCATTTCCCACACGGGTGGTGTAGGCTTTCATCACACCGATAACTTCGTCTATGCTGGTTGGGCCTATGCCTGTGCCTATGCAGGCTGCGCCGGCGATGGTGTTGGAAGATGTCACATAGGGATATGTTCCGTGATCTATATCGAGCAGGGCTCCCTGCGCTCCTTCGAAGAGGATATTCTTTCCCGCTTTCATTGCGTCATGAAGGAGGACCGAAACATCTTTTACATACGGATCGATTTTACGGTCGAACTCCTGGAATGCCTCCACTGTTTCATCGACATTCAATGGCTCATACCCGTAAATCTTGGTCAGAATTTCATTGGCTTCCCTGATATTGATTTCAAGCTTTTCTTTGAGCACATCACGGTTCAGAAGATCCACAACACGAATACCGACCCGTGCAGCTTTGTCACGGTATGCCGGGCCAATGCCTCTTCCCGTGGTACCGATGGAATTTTTACCCTTGTATTCTTCCGCGGCCTGATCGAGCATCTTGTGATAGGGCATGACTACGTGTGCTTTCTGGCTAATAAACAGCCTGCCATCAACATCTATACCCCTGTTTTTCAACTCGGCGATTTCGTTCATAAGCGCTGAAGGGTCGAGTACTACACCGTTTCCGATAACACATATTTTATCCGGGTACATAATTCCAGCAGGGATAAGGTGGAATATAAATTCATTCCCCCCGACAATAACCGTATGACCTGCATTCGCTCCCCCCTGGAAACGAACAACATAATCCGCGTCAACAGCAAGAAAATCAACGATTTTGGCTTTTGCCTCATCTCCCCACTGGGAACCGACAACAATTTTTACCGACATACTATCCCTCTGAAACAGGCAAAAAAAATCTTCGAGCGCTTTGCTCGAATTACATCATATGATACAGTTGAGCTTGGAGAGAGTCAAGAAAAAAATGCTAAAGAAAAATAAACCCTTTTCCTTTCTTATTTCTTTCTCTATTTTTGTTACTATAAAGGATGTTTTCCGGCTCTCTTTTTTTCTCTAACTGGTGACCTATTTATTTAATTATACTATACCTTTGCAAATCTTTTTAAAATATCATACGATTCATCCGGGTAGATTGCAGTGCTTGAGGAAAAAATTAAGGAAAGAAGTGCGCTTATTGCTGTTGCGGGGCTTGGTTATGTTGGGCTGCCTCTCGCGGTTGCATTCGCTGCTGCCGGTTTCAGAGTGATCGGCCTTGACATACAGGAGAGAAAGGTAGATGCAGTTAATCGGGGGGAATCCTATATTGAGGATATTTCTTCGGAAGAACTAAAGAAAATTGTATCTTCAGGAAAACTGTCCGCTTCTACCGATTTCAGCCGTCTTGGCGATGCCGACTGTGTTACGATCTGTGTTCCGACACCTATCGATGAGCATAAAATTCCCGTTATTTCCTACCTTTCCACCGTTTCGGAGAGAGTAGCGCAGTATATGAAACACGTTCAACTTATTGTGCTAGAATCCACTACGTATCCCGGAACAACCGAAGAAATTACACTGCCGATGCTGGAGAGGGGAGGGAAAAAAGTGGGGAAGGATTTTTTTCTGGCCTTTTCGCCCGAACGCATCGATCCCGGCAACAAAGAGTTCGATTTCCGCACAGTTCCCCGGGTAGTAGGAGGTAAAACTCAACGCTGTACTGATATTGCCGCGCTGCTCTATAAAACTATCGTTCCTTCTGTTTATAAAGTCAGTTCGCCTCGGGTAGCGGAAATGGAGAAACTTCTCGAGAATATTTTTCGGATTGTCAACATATCCATGGTCAATGAAATTGCTCTCCTTTGCGATCGTATGAACATCGATATCTGGGAGGTCATCGAAGCTGCAAGCACGAAACCTTACGGTTTTATGCCTTTTTATCCCGGTCCCGGCCTCGGAGGACATTGTATCCCGGTTGATCCGTTCTATCTGTCCTGGAAAGCGAAAGAGTATGGATTTTATACACGGTTCATCGATCTGGCAGGCGAAATTAACAGCTTGATGCCTCATTTTGTGGTCACTAAAGTGGATTTTGCACTCAACAAGGTAAAAAAACCGCTCAATGGTTCTCGTATCCTTGTGCTTGGTGTCGCTTACAAAGCTAATGTTGGTGATACAAGGGAGTCCCCGGCTATCGATGTTATCAGAATTCTCAAAAAAAAACATGCAAAGGTTACCATTTTTGATCCCCATGTTTCAAGGTTTTCCATCGATGGTAAGGAATATCCCTGCATCGATCATCCTGATGCGGAAACACTGAAAAAGGCGGATGCGGTTCTAATCCTGACAGACCATGCGGCATTTAACTACAAGCTGATAGCTGAGAATGCCGACATTATAATAGACACAAGAAATGCCATGAAAGGCATACGGAAAAGAAAGGTATTCAAACTGTAGTCATAATGAGAGTACTCATTGTTGCAAATCCCCTTGTGGGGATCGATAAAGAAAAAAGAAAAGTAGTCGACGGTATAATTTCCCACATCCGGAAAAATGGTGGGAACGCCGATATTACTTATATATTGAAACCCGATCTTGGGAAAAAGCATTCCTCACGGGCAGCGCTTGAAGGTTATGATGCTGTTTATGCAGCAGGCGGTGATGGTACTGTTAACGATGTGGCCTCAGGTCTTATAGGTAATAAACTGCCGATGGGTATTATCCCGTTGGGAACAGGAAACGGGCTGGCAAGAAGTCTTGGCATACCGTTCGATATGGATGGTCTGGTCAAAATGTTCGATGCCAATAAAACGTTAACAATCGATACAGGAAAAATTGGATCACATATTTTTGTATCCACAGCCGGTATTGGTTTTGATGCAAACATTTCGCTCGATTTTAATAAGAAGAAAAGAAGTCAGCGCAGCGTGTTATCCTATTTCATCCTGGCGGTGAAAAATTATTTCACAAAGCGTACTGAAAAAGTGGTTTTCCAGATCAACGGCAAGGAATTTACTCGAAATATTTTTGCACTCACCATTTCCAACGCCCCGCAGTATGGAGCAGGTGCTGTCATCGCTCCCCAGGCCAATCCATCGAACGGTAAACTGATTGCGGTGATTATACCTAAAATCAGTATTTTTAAAGCGCCGGATGCTATAAAAAGATTGTTTGAAGGTTCTGTTCAGAAAATAAAAGAACTTGAATACTTTGAATTCAAATCTCTTCGAATTCAACGGGAACAGCAGGGTATATACCATGTCGATGGAGAAGTGTTTTCAGGGGAAGCTACTTTGCAGGTAACCGTTCATCCTTCCTCTTTAAAGGTAATAGTACCCTGACGAAACCGAAATAGCTTTGTACTGCCAAATATATTTTTGATCTATGCCAATATGGCATACCATGGCTGTCCCCGAATATTCCGCTATAACTTCCACTATTATTTGCTATAAAATCATTATATATAATATGTAATGAAATGCTCTCTATGAATGACTTCTGCAAGAGTTAACTATGCAAATATTGCATAGCAGCATAATTGTGGCAGTCTATTTTTAACAGCGAACGAACTTCCAGCCTGATTCCAGCAAATACAATATTCTTTGATGAATTTTTTAACTGGTTGGTAATTCAATAGTTATAGCGTTATGGTTTATATGATGATTATTTGGCACACTTTTTGTTTGATAATACTATTGAAAGAGCAAGTGGATATTTTGTTTTGGTAAATTTGTTGTTGCAATGTTATGAAATGAGGGGTTGAAACAAAATCTGTTAATAAAGCTTCTTCCTTTGGTAGTGTTCTGATTCTGGAACTCCAAAAAAGAAGCATAATCATCCTGAAAGCCTGATAGTTTGCTGACAGGCTTTTCATTAAAAAAATAGGAGGTGCATATGTTACCTGAGGTCTGGTCAAGAAAAGGTTCTCTTACAGGGCCGGCGTTTGATGATTTACTGAACAGATTCTTCTATGGCTTTCCTGTGGAGAAAATCGATGAAGTCGTTTGGAGCCCTCGAACTGATATCCAGGAAACCGAAAAGGAAGTGATAGTTGATATAGAACTTCCCGGCATGAAAAGAGAAGATATCAAAGTTGAGGTCAAGAATGGAATGCTTACAATCTTTGGAGAGAGTAAACAGGAGAAAAAGTTTGAAAAAGGTGAAACTACACGTGTAGAACGTCGCTACGGTAAATTTGAACGTTCTTTTTCACTCTCTGACACAATTAATGAAAACAAGATTTCAGCAGAGTACAAAGATGGAATACTGTCTCTGGCGATGCAGAAGACTGAAAAAGCTTTACCGAAAGAGATAAAGGTTGAAGTGAAATAACCTCACTAATAATGGAAATATCAAAAACCGGACAGATACATTCTGCCCGGTTTTTTATTTTTTTTTATGAAGTAATTGTATAATGAGAAAAAAATGTGTATTTTCAATTATAACTGAGCTAATTGCAAAAGTCTTTTTTTGAAGGCAGCCCCTTTTCTGTCCTCCGGACATCCTTCCCCCGGAGGGGGCAGGAAAACGCGGTGGAGCAACAATGTCCCTTGCCCCCTTTGGGGGAAAGGGATTGAGGGTTAGGGGGCTGAAGTAATAAAACTTATCATTTTTTCGTTTCCAAAACGACTTTTGCAATGAGCTCAACTGTTAAGAATTTTAAGCGTTAAATCAATCATTAAGTGGAGGATCTCATGAACAGAAAGTATCACAGGATCGTCATCAGTCTTTTAGTCGGTATTTTTTCCATGATAATGTTGATACATGTTTCTTCAGCGATGGAACTGAATGTGGTACTCTCAACGGGACAAACTCTTAAGATCAACGCAAATCCCGAAGACACGGTAAAAAAATTGAAGGATAACATATTTAATATCACTGAAATAAGTTATCTGAACCAGGCTATTTATGTGGGGAATAAGGTATTAAAGGACAAGAATACGTTAGCCTCGTATTCCATTAAAGATGGAACTACTCTGAGTGTACGGATAGAGCTGCAAAATTCGCCCACTTCAAAGCCGAAATCAGGAGTATTGCCGATCGTTATCATGATCGTAATCATTCTTGCAGCAGGAATCTTTTTTATGAGGAAAAAACCTCCGGTTGAGAATAGATCATAATTTTTAAGCAATAAAATCGGTTCAGATTAGATATACAGTTTTTGCCTTTTTAAAATCTATGCCGAAAAGCCGCGAATAAATCAAAAAATACATACTGTTCGACACATATATTTCAGTCTGGAGATGATTCTATGAATCAATTCTCTCCATTAACTGCTATAACGGCGGCCTCGATGAAAAATATTCCCATTGTATTCCTGCTCGTTCTTTTCGTTTTTGCCATAACTGGCTGCGGCGGGAAGCCATCACCTCAGGGGCAGGTTGTGAAAGGCGGCAATGTAGTCTGTATTCTTTTCAACGAAAAAGAATTCAAAAAGGCAGTTGTTGAGAAAGTTTCGAAGTCTCTTGAAAGCAGAGGATATTCGGTTGTCAGCGACCGGACGAAGAATGCGAATCATTACTCTCCAAAAGATTATGCTGCGATAGTGTATATGGCTGAACTCTGGATGTGGCATACTCCAGGGCACGCAATCTCCTATTATAAAAAACATAACCGGGCCGATAACATTCTCTTCGTTATCACTTCCGGGGATCCGCATGTTGTGATAAAAAAACCTTTTGATGCGATAACAAGTCCTTCAAAGGTAAAAGATGTTGATCGTGTTTCTGATCAAATTATCAACCGGATTGAAACAATAGTGAAAAAATAAAACAGCGGTTTTTTTTTACCTCACGGTTTGTATTTCCGGTTTTTAGGGATTAGAATACACCCCTGGCATCCTTTGAAGATTGTTTTCGTATTATACCCTTTCCACGTTTCTTTTTATTTCTGCACGACTCTATATCGTTCGTAACGCACTGCTTTGCAAGCAGGTACGGATGCAATATGCAGCTTAATTGCCCCTGGCTATCCCGTTCACAACGTTTATCGGTTTGCCTGTCAGAAACGCCATGACATTTTCCACTACCATGTTCATCAGGCGCTGACGGGCAGCACGAGTAGCCCAGGCAATATGAGGAGTGATAATACAGTTTTTAGCGGAAAGAAGCGGATTATCGTCATTTGGCGGTTCAACGGAGAGCACATCGAGACCGGCGCCTGCAATTCGTCCGGTATTCAGCGCTTCGGCAAGGTCATTTTCATTTACCAGCGGGCCTCGTCCGGTATTAATAAGCAGAGCGGTTTTCTTCATAAGTCCAATCCGCTGTTTATTGACCATTTCCCGTGATTCCGAGGTCAGAGGGCAGTGAAGGCTTACAACATCGCTACGCCGAAAAAGATCGTCGATATCGGTGAATGTTATTCCTGCCTCCTCATGCTTCACCGGAACCAAGTCAGCAGCCAGCACATTCATTCCGAACTCACGGGCTATTCCGGCAACCGAGCGGCCTATCCTGCCATAACCGACAATGCCCATGAATAATCCCTGAAGTTCGATAAGAGGCGTGTCCCAATAGCAGAAATCCACACTTGATGCCCATCGCCCGTTCCGTACCGTTTCGGCATGGTAAGCCACATGCTGGGTCATCTCGAGAAGGAGGGCGAACACCATCTGCACCACAGACGGAGTCCCATAAACAGGTACATTGGTCACAGGAATGCCGCGTTCGCCGGCGGCTTCAAGATCAACAACGTTGTATCCGGTGGCCATTACCCCGATATAACGCAGGCGAGGGAGAGCAAATATGGTCTCGCGCGAAAGGAGAGTTTTATTGGTGAGAACAACATCGGCTTTTTCACAACGACGCAGCACATCTTCCGGAGCTGTACGGTCATATACTGTGCACCGGCCGATCGATTCAATGTCTTTCCAGCTTAAATCGCCCGGATTGAGGGTATATCCGTCAAGAACAACGATTACCGGTTTTTGTTTCATTTTTCCTCTCGCGCTATAAAGGAAACTCGCAGGGCATCTGCTTTTTTCAATTCTTCGATCACTCCCGATATCAGCCGGTACGGGGTGTTTCGATCGGATTTGACCAGGACAACAATTCTGGGGTTCATGGTCAGCTTTGTTTTGACAATGTTCCCAACCTGGGGAAGCTGGGTGTCGAATTCATCCACCATAATCCTTCCCTGCGGATCGATCCAGATATTGACAAAGTTTCTTTTGCCAAGCAGGGCATCGATCTTCTGCGCCGGCGGGAGATCAACGGGGAATCCACGGTATACGACAAAAACAGTGGTTACCATGAAAAATATGATAAGAAGGAATGAGATATCGGCCAGCGGACCTGTGGATATTCCCTCTGAAATCCGGTTTCTTCTTGAAAATCTGGATTGTATATGGGCCATGCCCTTCTCCCTGTGCTAATCCGGTTCGGCAATAGAAATCTTGTCGTTTCCCGCCTTTTTAATTTCATCAATAACATCCACGAAACTCTGATATCGTGCATCCGAAGCGGTTTTTATCGAAACGATAATATTTGGATTTTTTCCGGTCAGTGTTTTAATTCTGCTGCCCAGTTCATCGAGAGTTGCTTCCCGGTCGTCAAGGGTGATTTTCCCGGTAGTATCGATCCAGACTCTGGCGATGTTAACGCTCGGGACTGTGGTTTTTGTACCGCTTGGCGGCAAAGTCAATCCCAATCCTTTGTCCATGGAAAAGGTAGTTGTAACCAGGAAGAAAATGATCAGGAGAAATGCTATATCCGCCATCGATGATGTCGGGATGGAAGCAGATAATAATGTCCGTCTTTTATGTATCATGGTTTCTATCAGCCTGTGTAAAAACTAGTAATAAACGTGCGCCTTTTGTTAAAGTCGAGGATGGGAAATGTCATTTTTCATTTTTACTGTCATACCCCAGATCGATCAGTGTATTGACCAGTTTTGTGGAGTTCTCATCCAGACTGACAACTATCCGGTCTATCAGCCAGACACACAGGTTGTAAGCAATCTGGGTCGGCATTGCAACAATGAGACCGCCCGCAGTGGTTATAAGCGCTATCGAAATGCCTGTGGCGACTACAGTAGGTTCAACATCTCCGGCTGCTGCAATTGACTGAAATGCCATGATCATTCCCACTACAGTTCCAAAAAAACCGAGCAGGGGAGCAATATTTGCAATAGTGGCAAGCCAGACCAGTCCGTTTTCGAGGAATGCCATCTCCACCGCACCCGCGTTCTGCACCTCTTTCTCCACATGTTCGACCCCAAGATGCGCCCGTGAAAGACCGGCATGAATGATGGAAGCCGCCGGGCCGGGAGTACCGGCACAGATTTCGGATGCCTTTTCAAGTCCGTTCTCTTTGTTCTGCAAAGCGATGTAAACCTTGCGGAAGAGTGACCTTGTGTTAAACAGGGCGATGAGTATGACAACAAGCCGCCAGATGGTTATGGCAACAGCAAGAATGAACATAATCACCAGAGGCCACATAATGGCAGGCCCCCCGTCGTTAATGTATTTTAAAAGTGTTGTTGCGGTTTTATCCATGATTTTCTCCGTATGTTTTTTAACAGTAGGTTCGTTAAGTTCATTTGCACTATCGCAAAGGAATCGAAAATGTTTATATGAACACTATCTATTGACACAAATTTTCTGTAATATAAAAACAACGGCATCAATATACACCAAAGAATTGGTCGAAGAACGTAACAATTTTCAAATATTTGTGTTATGAGGTGGATTGAAATAAGAAAAGAGGACAGGGGAATCTCATTCTAATAAAGTTTCATAGGATGAACGACCGTGGGTTGGAATCTTTTTTACTTCTGGCTCTGTTGAACAGGTTGTTTTTCTATTATTCGTGTTCCAATCGGTAATGGCTGTGAAACGGGGATATGCAGAATATGCCGTATAAAGCGTTCGTTGAGGAATTCTGTCATTTCATGGATACCCGAAGTGCTGTCAAGGAGGATAAACCCGCCGGCAAAGCGGTCATGACCCCCGACAGTGAATGGCGAGAAAGGAACAAGCCTGTGGATCACTCCTGCGCAATTTGCCTGAGGGCTGGAAGATCGTATAGAGATATACATTCTCTCGCTGGTGTGCCCCAGCGCAAGCGTCCAGGTGATTTTTTCCAAAGAAAGAAGAAAATCGGCCATTTCAGCTACAATTTCGCCGTTCTCCACATCCCCTATCCATACCCATGCTAACTTCTTGTACGTTCTGGCGTTCTCGATGCAGCGGTGAACGGTTGTGAAATAGGAGCGGTTTTTTCGTGAATTTCTGATTCTGGAAATAATTCCCTGATCGGTATGGGGAAATATTTCCGCATAAACTTGAATATCCGTTTGACTGGAGCCTCGGTTGAAATCCTGAGTATCGCTGATTATACCATAGGACAGCG
>JBAYHX010000078.1:0-10158 GCA_041665965.1 Candidatus Latescibacterota bacterium | reverse complement strand
TTGCCATTATGTTTCCCTTTCTGTTTGATGTTTATTACTCGATAACTAAATAGAAAATTCTGCCATAAAAGCCCAAACAAGGTACAAATTTACGTTTCCGACAATTCAAAGTCAAGACTTGAATTGTCTCCGAGCGACAGTCTTCGCGGGCGTTCGATAATTTCGGCATGGTCTCCGATAAGAGAGCCGACCAGCGATGCGCGGACTACCCGGGCGTCGCTTCCGATGATACTGTCCGATATGAGCGAATACTGTATCACGGCGTTATCCCCGATCGACACATACGGGCCTATGATGGAATGAATTATTTCCGCGTTATCGGGGATAAATACAGGAGGGATGATTATGGAATCGGAAAGCTCACGCGTAAAACCGTCTTTGTCGAGCATGAACCGGTTGGTTTCCAGGAGTGTTTCCGGTGTGCCGCAGTCATACCAGCCTTCGACCTCAAGCGGTTTGAAAACGAGACCTTTTTCGAGCATGAGATCGAAAGCATCGGTTATCTGGAATTCATCTTTTGTCCGGATATTTTTTGTTATGATCTGGTTCAGAGATTCGAACAGAATGCGCGGTTTTTTGAAATAATTGAACCCGACAATCGCCAGGTTCGACCGGGGAACTGCCGGTTTTTCCTCGAATTTCGTAATAACGCCGTCTTTCACCTCCACCACGCCGAACCGCCGGGGATCCTGCACCTTTTTTACCGCGATGACTCCATCCCCTCCGATGGACCGCACATTCGACAGGTCGCCGTCGATGATGGTGTCGCCGTACATGACAATCAATTCCTCGTCCCGGACCGCATCCGCCGCCATATTGACCGCATGCCCGAGCCCCAGACGGTCTTCCTGGATTATCGTTCTGATTCTGATGTTTCGGTAACGGTCGTGAACGAATCGGGGTATGTTTTCTCCTTCGCGGCTGACAATAAGAATGAGATCGCTACAGCCGAGAGAGATGAGCATATCGACAATGTGGGAAATGATCGGTTTCGAACCGACACGGAGAAGCGCTTTCGGTTTGGAATAGGTCAGGGGCCTGAGCCGTGTTCCCGATCCGGCCATGGGTATGATTGCCTGCATGATGATATCCCCGGAAAGATGATTGAAAACCATATGCTACACGAATATCATGTATTCTGACGTTCGACCGCCGCAATAAGTTCCTCCGCGCGCAGCACGTCATGTTCCTGTACACTAAGACGCACTCCCTGCACCAGGCTCAGCGCCGGGTCCCAGGAGCCGCAATCATCTGAGTTTACAAAGGCTTTGATACCGGAAGACTCAAGGAACGACCGCAACGGTTCGGCTTCATGGCGGTAGTTAAAAATTCGGATGGTGATTTGATTTGACATGGCTGGTGCTCCTTGTCTATCTAACAGTTAAAGGCAGCTGGTTCTTTTTCAGGAAAATACTATGATTCTCAAACCTTTCTCTCGAATTTTTTATTTGAATCCTCTTTTTCCCGTCTCACCCCTTCGAAAGGCTCGGGAAAGAGTACTAATCCAACTCCCCTCCCACGTAACACTTCAGCGAGCTTTTCCGGCTCGGGGTGAAGGGCGATGATCGTTCCGCCGTTGCCTGCGCCGGCGAGTTTGGCCGCAATCGCCCCCGAATCGAGCGCAATACGGATTATCTTCTCGTTTATCTCCGAAGATGAACCGAACGACCGGACGATCTCATGATTTTCGGTCATGGCTTCTCCGAGCAGTTCCCAGTCGCCGCCGAGAATCGCTTTCTTTGCCATCCGTGCGATGTGGGCTATGCGGAGAACGCCTTTTACAATCAGCGGATCCCCCTCCAGCCAGCGGTCGCGCACCGGTTTATGTACCGATCCCGATATACGCTGAACTCCTGTATGAGCCAGCACGATCGGCAGGGACGGCGAAAAGCAAGCCAGGTCCTCCACCGAGCCGAGCGGCTCACGCTCCAGAGAAAGATAGTTTTCCTTGCCGCGAAAATCCAGGAAACGGAGAGACCCGAACGCACACATATAGGCGTCCTGATAACCGCACACGATTTTAAGGAAATACAGTTCTATATGACGGACTGTTTCGGCAAGCATATACGAATTTTTATACGCTCTCACGCTCCAGGCGGATTTTCCTTCGAGAAGGCAGCCTTTCGCATTCATCCATTCCAGGAGGGCTGCCACCAATGCGGTCAACATTGCGGTTGAACCCGCAAGCCCGGCGCGAAGAGGTATTTCCGTTACCACCGTGATGCGGAGGAGGGCATCCCCCAGTTCGAAATATTCGAGCGCGGCCAGAACGGCATCGAACATCCCTCCATCCTGACGGAAATCTTTCGGTTTTCGGATACTGCGGACATTCCCCCCGACCACAATTTCAAGGAAGCCGTTATCCTCGACCGTCACATACGCCCGTTCCCGTGTCGAACACGAGATCACCGAGCCGCCGTACATGTCGGTGGGATTTCCGACAATCCCGCACCTGCCGGGAGCCGAGAAGGTGAATTTCATACCTGGCACGGTCATACCTCATGAAGGCGGGTACGCATATACTGCCTGACCATGTATCCATATTCCGGATCGTCAAGCGCAAAATCAAGGAACGCTTTGAAATATGTCTCGAAACCGCCTATATCGTACCGCTTTTCGTCGCTGCGGAGGCGGACGCCGATCACCTTGTGTCCCATTTTGATAAGGGTGTTCATGGCGTCGGTGATCTCGAGTTCCCCTTTCCTGCCGGAAGGAGTTCGTTTCAGGGCCTCGAAAATTACCGGATCGAAAATATACCTCGCCGCAATCGCCAGCCGTGAGGGAGATTCCTGCGGCTGAGGCTTTTCGATGAGCGTTTCCACCTCGAACACTGCTCCCGGACGGCCTTTGGGGCTGGCGATGCCGTATTTGCGCACATCCTCCTCCCCGACTTCCATGAAAGCGACCGTTGCGCTCGCCTTTTCGCTTTCGTGAAATTCCATCATACGGCTCAGGAGGCTGGAATTATCGCCGCCCCGGATAACGGAATCTCCGAGCGCTACCGCAAAACTATCGGAGCCGACGAATTTTTCGGCATAGGAAATGGCATCCCCCAGCCCGTTCTGGTGGGACTGACGTATATAGAAAAACGAAAGGTTCGCCGGAATATCCGACTCCACGCCGGTTTCGCCCAGTTCCGGTGCAAAATCGAAATGATCCTCGATCGAACGTTTTTTCCGGCCGGTGACAAAGAGGATATTATGAAGACCCGCCTGGGCAAGTTCTTCGACCACATACTGGACGATCGGTTTACGGCCGATGGGAAGCATTTCCTTCGGCTGGCTTTTCGTTGCCGGAAGAAGCCTGGTGCCCAGACCGGCAACCGGTATTATTGCTTTCGTGATTGCCATATTACCCCTTTCACTATAAACACGGCGACCGCAATTCAAGGATTACGTTTCAGAAACCTTTGGAATACTGCTGCCGTTTCACGCGAACGATGAAACTCTGTCTCTCGCAACGTCCGCAAAGAAAAAGAAGAGATTTCAGACAGGATTTACAGGATTTACATGATAGAAATGAACTACCCCGGACTGAAGTCCGGGGTATCAAACCGTGGTCAAATCAGGTCATCAAGAAATGAAAGTTGAGCGTCATATATCTTTTTATACTCTTTGCCTTGTTTCTCAACATATGCGCGGATCACTTCTTCATTCGCATAAGCACCAACGGTATTGATATAATATCCCGCAGTCCAGATGTTACCACCCCAAAGCTTCTTTTTCACCTCTGGATTGTTTTTATATATTTCTCGTGCCGTCGTCCCTTTTATTATTTTGACAATACTGGACGGCGCTATGGTCGGTACACTTTGTACAAGAAAATGAACATGATCTTCATCAGCTCCAATCTCCACAAAATGTATTTCGTACCGTTCGCTTATCCCAATGCACGTGGTTTTAAGCGTTTCCTCTACGGCCGAGGTAAATACTACTCTCCTGTATTTCGCAGGACAGACTATGTGATATAACAGGAGATTCTTGTTATGTTTTTTCAGGATATGTTCGCTCATCCCGACAATATAACCCCGGACTGAAGTCCAGGGAATTCTTTCGATTAAAAAAAAGAAAATATATAATCTTGTTAATCTTGTAAATCATGTCTGATTGTTTTTCCATTCTTTATGAATAATCAAAGAGTTTTATTTCTTCTGGTTGAACAGCCCGATATACAGCATTTTCACCGGTTTCGAGCCGTAATTGAAATTGGCATGCGGTGTTTTGCCGTCCGGCGGGACAAGGTATGCTTCCCCTACATCCATTTTCCGGAGCTGTTTGCCCAGCATGAAAGATACCGTGCCGTCGATGGGCGCCCATATTTCCTCGGTGCCGGCGTCATGGCTGTGCGGCTGGGCGAAACTTTCGGGCGGAATGGTTACGGTCAGGAACAGATCTATTTTCGCCATGCCCTCATCTTTTTTGACAAGCCACTTGTTATTGTTGACCCAGTGTGCGGTCTTCGTATGGAACTGCATCATATTCTCATCCCGCCAGACAAGTTCCTTTGCCGGTTTGAAAGACGCATCGACTTTCTCGGCGACAAGAAACATAGTCATCGGCGCACGCCCGGTATTTTCCATGACAAACTCGAGGCCTTTCGGCGCCATGAACGTTGCTCCCGGATACAGATCGTACGTTTTCCCGCCTCCGCTGACAGTGCCCGTTCCCTTGAGGATATAAAAGAGTTCCTGGGTATCGGTCAATGTGGTGGGAGCGGTATGGTCTCCTTCCACAAGGGTTGCCTGGGTGAACCGATCGAGGTATTTGAGAACGCTTCCCCTGTCGGCCGGACGGGCTGCGTCGCCGTCATTGTGGGTGAACATGTCGCGCTCCATCAGAGTGCCGTGGGTCGAATACTGCATGTGTTCCTTGTAGCCGGAGATAAACATGTCGATACGGGATTCTTTTTTCGGGTCGTACGGACTGCCGTCGAGCTGGCCGTATTTGAAACCGGTTTTGGCGATTTTTCCGCCGGTCATCATCCAGAACATTTTGATCGGCTTGTCGGAGGCATTGATATTCGAATGGCCGGTGTACCCGGTGGGCGGGATTTTATACGCGGTGCCGGGAGACAGATGAAAGTACTGCTTTCCGAGAAGAACGGTTGTGTCACCGCTGAGAGAGAACCAAATTTCCTCGATTGGGTCGCCGTGAGTGTGCGGCTGGCCGATGGTTTCGGGCAGATACCATACCGGCCCCATCCCGATCAGAACGGCGAGGCCGTCCTCTTTATTGATGAAATTCTTGTAGTTGTGGCTCCAGTGGACATTGTTGCTGGACCATTTGGTTCCCTTTTCGTCTTTTACCACGATTTCCCTGTTCGGTTTGAACCCGGCAGGAATCGGCTCCGTTATGATATACATGGCCAAAGGCTCTCCGCCGGTGTTCTTCAAAGTAAACTCGATTCCGGGAGCGACAACGATGCCGATGCCTTCCCGAACCGCGGCGGTTTTTGCGCCGCCGACAAGCGTTCCCTTTCCGGAAACGAAATAAAATATCTTCTGTTCGTCTTTCAGCACGGCAGAAGCTGTTGCTTTGTACGGGTCGAGAATGCCGTAGGTAAGGCGTTTTATTCCGGTCAGAACAGCGCCGCGGGTTTTCGGATGCTCGGAATCGCCGTCAGAGGGGATAAGGATATCCCACTCGTTCAGTGCGCCAAAAACAGTATGCGGGGCGGAATCTTGCCAGTTTTTCATGAACAGGGAACCTTCCGGATCAACAGCGGGATCGAAGGGTTTAACATCGAGATTATAGGGGTCGGGAGCGCCTTTTTCCTGCCCGAAAGCGGTAAACGAAAAAAGAAGCGACAGAAAAATCACCAGAAACTTTTTCATGTAATTCCTCCGAAGATAATTTTTAAGAAAATCTTATTGGAAATAATGCTTATAGAGTTTTCTCAACAAAGAGAAACGCCCTCACTCCATGTCCCCTCTCCCGTAAACGGGGGAAGGGAAACCTCTATGTGCTGCCAAATCTAACACCGCTCACATCGAAAGATAACCGCCGTCCACATAGATGGTCTGCCCGGTGAGATACGATGAGGCGTCGCTCGCCAGAAAAACTGCTATCCCCGCCAGATCTTCCGGGTCGCCCCACCTTCCAAGCGCCATACGGTTGATCAGGGCATTATACCGTTCCGGATTGTTCCGGAGTTCTTGTGTCAAATCTGTTTTGAAATATCCCGGGCCGATGGCATTTACCCGGATACCATAGTGTCCCAGATCGTTGGCCATGGATTTTGCCATCATCCGGACCGCTCCCTTGGAGGGGGAATAGGCCGGAATATTCCTTCCCCCTGTCTTTGACACCACGGAATCTGTCAGAACGATGGAACCCCCGGTACCCTGCTGTATCATCTCACGGGAGGCAAGCTGCGCAAGGTAAAAAACGGAGCGGACGTTGATACGGAATACCTCGTCGAAATCTTCGAGGGTGTGGCTTTCCGAAGCACCTCTGCGGATGATTCCCGCATTGCAGAAAACGAAATCGATCCCCCCGAGTTCGGCGATTATTTTCGCGACCAGCGCCTCGATATCGGAATCGACACCGACATTTACCACAAAGGGAATAACCTTCCCGCCGTATGCGCCGAGACTTTCCGCCGCCTCACGCAGCAACTCCCCTGTCCGCGCGGCAATTACCAGATCGGCGCCCATCTCCGCGAGACCTTCCGCCATTGCCCGTCCGAGCCCCCGTGAAGCGCCGGTAACAATCCCGCGTTTCCCGGCAAGACTGAATTTTCCCCTGATCATGACTTCCCCGATCCTCATCCGCGCCCTTTCCCCCGTGAGGAGAAAGAGATTTTAACGGATTTTCATGACACAGATTTTTCTATAATAATACTATCTTCCGAAAACTCTTCAAAGAGGTAAGTTGTATTTTGAAAGCCTTGTGAAAAATCCTTTATTGAATGAAATCACACTTCCTCTCAACTCGCCTCCTGGTATCCTCTTCCCGGCACCCCACCTTTTTCTTCGCAAAAGTTGGGTGCCCCGCGAACGCGAGAGGAGATATCTCATTATGAGCCTGTCGATTCCCCCTCTCTATGATAGAGAGGGGGTGAGGGGGTGAGTTTCGGCGGAAAAGAAAATACCCGGTATGAAAACCCTTTCACAAGCCTTTTTGATTTTCAGATTTTATTTCTCTCCCTGACCGGTTGCTTTCCGCTCGGAAATAGCATATTTTATATATCGTACAGGTTTAGCATTTTTCAAGGAGATTGCGGCATGGATATTGATGTTCTCTGCATGGTGGCGCACCGTGACGATGCAGACATCATGGCGGGCGGGACTCTTCTCAAACTGAAAGATCAGGGGTATTCGACCGGCGTCGTCGATTTTTCCGAGGGCGAGATGGGGAGCCGCGGCAGCGCAGCCCAGCGTGCGGAAGAAGCGACGTGTGCGGCGAAGATTCTGGGGGTGGATATACGGGTCAATCTCGGTTTTCCCGATGCCGGCATCGAAAACACGGTGGAACATCGCCGCCCGGTTGTCGAGGTTATCAGAAAATACCGGCCGCACCTCATCATTACCAACGGACTGAACAACCGGAATCCCGATCACACCCATACCGGGCTTCTGGTAAAAGAATCATGTTTCACCGCGGGTCTGGTCAAATACGATACCGGGCAGCCCCCGCACCGTCCCAACAAGATCATTTACGGCATGGAATATTTTCAATCCCCGCCGACCATGATCATCGATATTTCCGCTCAATTCGAACGCAAGATGCGCGCCATTGCCTGCTTTCGCAGCCAGACATTCAATCCCGATTTCGAAGGTCCAGAAACGTATATATCATCAAACAGTTTTTCCCGTGATATTATCGCCCGGATGCGGTATTACGGCTCACGTATCCATTGCGAATATGCGGAAGCGTTTCTGATGGAAACACCGATGGAGGTCGGCGACCTCGTTCAGGAAGTTGCCCTCCGCGCGCTCATTCCCGGCCAGGGAAGAAAAAGCGCTCCTTAAAAACCGCATCGAGGTGTTATGAATATCGGCATCACCTGTTATCCTACCTATGGCGGAAGCGGAACGGTTGCGACCGAACTGGGGAAAAATCTTGCCCAAAGAGGGAACAAGGTGCATTTCATTACCACCTCTCTTCCCTATCGGCTTTCCGATTTTATCGAAAACATTTATTTTCACGAAGTCAATGTCCTTCACTATCCCCTTTTCGATTACCCTCCCTATACCCTTGCTCTTGCTTCCAAAATGGCGCAGGTAGCTCTTCGGGAAGACCTTGACCTTCTCCATGTTCATTATGCGGTTCCCCATGCGACCAGCGCGTACCTCGCCCGGAATATGCTGCAGAAGAAGAGACGGCTTCCTTTCATAACCACGCTTCATGGGACCGACATCACGCTTGTGGGCACCGACCCTTCCTATTTCGAGATCACCAAATTCGCCATCGAAGAATCGGACGCGGTGACCGCGGTATCCTCCTATCTGAAAAAACAGACTATCGAACGTTTTTCGATGGGAAAAGAGATAGAGGTGATACCGAACTTCGTCGACACGGACAAATTTTCTCCGGGCACGCTGATCCATCGTTCCCATTTTGCCGATCCCGACGAAAAAATTCTCATGCATATCTCCAACTTCCGGCCGGTCAAACGGGTCAAAGATATTGTCAAAGTGTTCGAGGGTGTTCTGAAACAGGTGAAAGCCCGCCTGATTTTTGTAGGGAGCGGACCTGAACTGGAGACTGCAATAAAAATGATAGAGGAGATGGGGCTGGCTTCCAAAGTTCATCTTCTCGGCCGTCAGGTCGATGTAAGCTGTTTCATTCCGCTGGCAGATATATACCTTCTTCTTTCGGAACATGAAAGTTTCGGATTGACCGCCCTCGAGGCCATGAGCTGTGGCGTTCCGGTAATCGGCACATCGGGAAGCGGAATGGAGGAATTCCTCGGCGACGGGAAAGCGGGGCGGCTCTCGCCGGTCGGCGCTATCGACGAAATCGTCGAAAACTGTGTGCGAATTCTCAAAGATCCCGACCTTGGCAGGGAAATGGGAGGTGCGGGAAGAAATCGGGCGAAGGAGCGGTACAGTCAGGAAAGTATAACCCAACAGTATATCCAATTATATGAGAGAATCGCCGGGTAACCGAAGCGCTGAAAAGTCATAAACCAATGGTTATCAATTCACTAAAAAATCAATCCTTACTTAATCTAAAACAATCCGATTATACAGTTAATAATGGAAAGCTTGTTATTTCAGCAATTCACCGGGAGTTTTTCCCATCAGTCTCGCTCCCTCTTCCAGATGTCTGTTTGCCTCTTCTGTATTGCCCAGTTTCTTGAGAACCTCCCCAATGGCCAGATGAGAAGGGGCGGCTTCCGGATTAAGAGCGAGGGCACGGCGATATTTTTCCGCCGCTTCCTCAAGATTATTCCGGCGTACTAATATATTTCCCCAGTTATGATATGCCTGGACATAAATGGGATTGATTCGAACAGCCTCGCTGTACATTCTGATTGATTCATCGAGAAGATTTTGTTCTTCCAGAACATTCCCCAACTTAAAGTAGGCTGTGAAGTTACTTGGATTGGTTTCTATCGCCAGGTTGAAATAACTGATTGCTTCCGAGTGCATTTTCAATAAACCATACATATTTCCAATAAAGCAATAAAGATCATCTTTTTCCCGAACGGTATTTATCTTCTTTTTCAGAAACTCAATCTGAGCTGTGATGCACCTTTTCTGTAGTTCAGGATCGCCGATAAAGGAAAAATCGTTCACCACATTTTCAGCACAATATGAGATAAGTATATCTGTGTAGCGCATTTTCTGTTCTGGAGTTGCTTGGGAAAGATCGACCATGTCCCGAACCAGTATGTCAAAAGACAGATTCAAAACAGCAAGGTCTATCTGGCTATCAATATTGGAATTAATGTCAAGGACAATCTTTCTCGTTTCAGGTTTCAGCCATGTTTCCTTTATCAGATGTTCTTTGATTGCAGGATCATCCCTAAGATACATCAGCTTCGGAGCTGAAAATTCCAAAAGAGGTCTGTTATCGGTATTGATAGGTCCTTCCCCGAATGATTTCCCGAGATCATCGCTTATAATCAGATTATAAAAAAGAAGTGGATTGACAAGGACCATGTTATGAGAATTCTTTGCATACTGATAGTTTCTCACCAGTGTATCCA
>JBAYHX010000077.1:0-10164 GCA_041665965.1 Candidatus Latescibacterota bacterium | reverse complement strand
TTTTTAATTCTATCATGTCAATCATGTTAATCCTGTCTAAATATTCTTCTTTTTCTTTGCGGACTCTGCGAACTTTGCGAGAAATAATATTTGAATTTTCTTTTACGTCTTATAGCATTAAAATTCCGTGCTCAGCCGCACATGGAGTTTCCCCTCGCCCGGACTGTCGCCCTGCCCGAGTCCGTAATCGAAACCGAGCAGCCCGGTCTTTGACTGGAGACGCAGCCCGAAACCATAACCGGTACGGGTAATCGACCGGGTGACAAGAGTCCCTTCGGACGATACCTTGTCCTGAAGGTAGCCTGTATCGACAAACACAAATACCCTCGATGTCTCGCCGGTGAGGAACCGGTATTCCACCGAAGAAATAACCGCCCGCACCACCGGGAATATCTTCTCACGGTATCCCCGAAGGGAGGAAGCGCCGCCGAGCCACCAGCGGTCGGCGGGATCGAGACTTCCGTTTCCGGCGGTCACATCATGGTAGCGCAAAATTATCGCGATACTCTGGTGAATTACAGTGGGAATATAATTTTCAAAGACAAATTCGGCGCGTGTCAGGTTCGTTCGCTCTCCGCCCCCGAAACGATAGTTTTTTACCACCATCGACCAGTTCGAGGAATACCGCACCCCGCTGCGCGGATTGACAGGATCGTTTACGGTATTCCACACAATTCCCGCTTCTATGCCGGTTGCGCCGTAGCTCCGGGTGGAATCCGAGCTGACTTTTTCATACCGGAAACCAGCGCTTGCCTGAAGTCTCCCCATCGTATGCCCGGCTCCCACAGTAAACAGAGTCCGTGAATAATCCTGAGCCTGACGGTCTTCCTGAGTGAAAGCCCCATTGAGACTGACAGGGAATCCCAGCGCCCACGGTTCTTCGTAATGAAGCTCGAGATCCGAGCTTTTATTGCCAAGGTTTTCCCAGAGAACCCGTGTCGAGCGTCCGCTTCCGAACAGATTCGTAAATCCGAGGTCAACTTTCCCGACCAGCTCGCCGGAACCGCTTCCGCCCGAAGAGGGCTGATACCCAAGGACGCCATCGAATGTTCCCTGGCCTCCCTCTTCAACAGTTACCACCAAAAGCCCTTTGCCCGAAGGCGTATATTCTATGGCTGGGTCTTCCTTTAGACGGAGAAACTTCAGCCTTCCGATAACCGACCGGACTTCGGCAATCAAATCCGGGGATATCTCTCTGCCGGAAAAACCCGAAAGCTCACGACGCACAGTAACATCCTTCGTTACCGTAAGCCCGTTGATCGCTATCGAATCCACATGGGCTTTCGCTCCGGGCCGGATGTAAAGAAAAACATTAACCGTATCGCTATGCGCGTCCAGTTTCGGTTCTATCACGGCATCGGGAAAACCATTGACAGCAAGCTCCGACAAAAGCGACTGAGAGAGCTTATCGAGTATGGGGCGGGTGAACGGTTTCCCATTGAAATCCGGAAGAAGTTCTTTCAGGATTGTCATCACCGGTTCAGGTGTTTCGAGGATGATCCTTCCGAACATGACCCTTGCGCCTGCTTCGACCCGGTAGGTAAGAAGCGCCCCTGCTTTCGAGGAATCGACAGAAGAGGCAACTGCGGCGTTCCACCATCCCTGCTCATGCAGATATTCGTCGAGAGCGTCTCGGTCATGCTCGATGAGGCCGTCATTCAGGATGCCGCCCGATTTTGAGAGGATGATACGGTCCAGGTCGGCGCGGGGAATCCCTTCCACCCCAATGATCCGGACGGAATCGATCCGGGCGTCATGACCGGCAGCCAGGTTTTTCATCCCCCCGGGGAGGCTTTCGCTTTTAGCCGAAACCGGCATGTTTCCCATCGACACCATGAAGATACATACGGTGAAGAAGATACCCATGCCAACACATTTTTGGGAAAAATCGTGCATTTTCATCCTCAAAAAAGCGCTCTGAGTTGTACGGAGGCGAAATTCTCGAATTTGCTGCCGGCGAATTTACGGCCTGTATAGGTGGCAATGGTATTCATCCGCTGGGTAAGCCGGTAGTCGTACATAACCTGCAAATCGTGGTTATCACCCTCTTTGCGGCCGCGTGCCATAGTATAGGGAAGACGTGTTCCGCTGTTTGCGCCCGAGAGGCCAACCGAAGTGAAAGAATAGCTGGTCTCAACCTTACCCCGCCCTGAAAACCGGTATGTGAAGCCGGGTTTCAGCAGGTAATACTGCGCCCTCAGGGCTGTAACCGCATCACGGTCATATCCGGCTCCTCCGGTCAGAGACAGGGTAACAGCCGTCTGAGGATAGAGAGAAGCTCCCGCTTCTCCATACAGCGACCGGACAGAATAATTCCCCGACTGATATCCCTCCATGAACCGTGTCCAGCCGGCACGGGTAAGAGTCAATTCGCCGTCGCTCGTTCCGCTGACAATGGGAATACGGAAACGGACTGACTGCTCTTCTTCTCCATTCCGCTCACCTCCGGTCACAAATTCGGCATTATACGAATCCCGGCGGAAAAGCCGTATCCGGATCGATCCCTGACCCCCGGAAACAGGAAGGGTGATATCCTCCTGAATCCGTGAATCGCCGGAAAGGGTTTTTCCCCTTTTCCTGAAAGAACCGAGTTTCAGGAGAAAGAGTTCGCCGGCGGGAGCGGAAGATTTTTCATTGATCTCGAAAGAGGTTTCGGAATTGATTTTATTCTGACCGCATAACCGGAAAAGCAGCGCACCCGGAATATCCAGCCCGAGCTTTCCGTAAGCGTGCACCATATTCACCGGACGGTAGTCATCCAGCGTTTCTTCGTATAAATAGTATGAGCCGTATTCATCGGGAATGAATTCATCCGGGTCACGGACGCCGTCGTTATTGCTGTCCTCCCAGCGGTAGGAGCCTTTGCCGGCCCCGGTGTAAATGTAATTTTTACGTTTTGTGGTCTCACAGAGCCTACCTGCCTGATAGGAGCCGTCAAAACGCATGAACCCTTTCTCCGGACGGTAATATCCCTCCACCATAGCCTGATCGGTAGCGGTGCGGGAACTTCCCGAAAGAGTATATTCGCGACGGGAATATGTGGTTTTCATCGTTCCCTGGATTCCCTTTCCGGCAGTAAGCTCGACACTTCCCCCCCGGGCCAGAGCGCTGTCTGACCAGGCCGGATTTTTTTTTGCACGGTCGGTGCGGTAGAACCATTCCAGCCCGCCTCGTATTCCGCTTAATTCAGGTGTCTGGAGCTGTGTGCGGAGATCGTTGTATGCCTCTCCATGTGTGGACACCCCTGTTCCTTCAGCCAGTTCGCCTTCATAGGAAAGAGAAGGGGTAAAACCGGCGAAACGAGTTTCCATTCCCCCGAGAATACGGCGTATCTTTTCATCCGGAAGTCCGGTGACAGCCTTGCGGCTGATATTGGTCACAGTCAGGCGGCTTTTAAAATCGCCCAGGGAAAATGTACCGTATACTCCATCACGGTTCGAGAGCGCCGAGCCACCGTACAATGCCTTTCCGCTCTGGACAGAGATGCCGGTTCCGCCGAACCTTCCTTCTGATAGGGTAAATCCTCCCGCATATTCAGATACCGTTTCCTCTCCGCTCTGCGCAATAAGGGGGAGACCCCATCGGCGATTCTCCTCAGCCGACCTGTCACGGTCGAGCGGATTGAAGGTTTTTCCCTGAGAGCGGCGGCTTCCGGTAAATTCCAGCCTCACCGGTAATCCGATAGTTACTGTCGGCGCGGCTTTCAACTCGAACCGGTAGGCGCCGCCTTCGTTATCAGTATCGTTAAGTCCGGAAAGAGTGTTGGCGTCATAGGACGAGCCGGCGATTTCCGATTCAAAGCTGACCCCGGAAAATGGAGTGACCGATAATCTCATTCCCGCCAGCTGGTGAGCCACCGGAGCCGAAACCGTGGCTACCGGATCATATGAAGCCCCTGAACCGGAACCTGCCTTTTCAGCAGGAACATACTCGTAGATGCCACCGCCCAGATAGCGGTAGTGTCCTTTATCCTGCCCGACCCAGGAAAAAGTGACATTATACTTACCTTTTCCCTTGGGATTGTAGACGAGTATTTCACCCGAAAGATCATAAGTTCCTGTGGAATCGCCGGTTGCAGAACGGATTCCGCTGGTCACCGCGAGAGAATCACCGGCCTGGGCAAGCGCTCTCCGCGAAGCTTCGTCCAGCGTCCCCAGAACAGGCCGCGAGGTGTCATCGGCCTCACGAGCCGCAGACACAGCAAGTTTTACCCTGCCATTCAGAAATGAGCCGTCCGCCCCGCCGGAGTAAAACGTGCGACGGAAGCTTTCGCTCGTATATTCGTAATCGGCCACAATGCGCATATCGGCGCCGATGATCCGTGCGGAAGTAAAAATGACTTCGCCGGTAGTGTAGTCGATCGTGTAATCGTAATTGTTCCCGCGGGTGAGCTGTATCCCGTTTATCCAGATTTTTTCGGTACCCGGAATGATGGAGATGTCACGGTTTCCGTTCCGGGCGATGAGCCGGTACGGCCCCTGGTTTCCATCGACCGGAGCGATTGTGGTGCTCATATACCGCCCGTCTGATACAGCGCCGGAACCGAATACCGAAACTCCGCCTCCGTTCACCGTGACTTTCGCCCCCGAAAGACGCCGCGACCAGGTATCCCACCTTCCGCCCTCATGATGCAGATCGTTATCGCCCATATCCGCGCTGAAATGTTTCCCCCGGAGCTCGATCAAAATTCGGTCAAGTTCTTCCAGCTCGCGCGTGTCGCCTTCCGTGCTTATCGGCACATTCTGGTCGGAGACGGCTGCGTTCAGAGTGATATCTTCGGTCAGCTTCCCGGATATGTTAAGCCGGAGGCTCTGATTCAGCGCTGTCTCCTGCCCTGCGCCAACATTCACATCGAAGGACTTGGAGCCGCCGAAAGTCAGGCCGGGAAACGGTTTGGGGGTTTTCTCCCTGATCCCCTCATACGAAGTATTCAGGCCGGGCATGGCGCTGCTTCTCTGGGAAACCGGGCGGCTGTAGGTCTTTGAAAGCCATTCCGGAACCGGCGTAAAGAGAATTTTAACCGAATCGCCCGCTGCGAGCGCGCGGCTTAAAGTCAGAGAGCCTTCATTCCCGTCCAGGCTGCTCACCGTAAGCGCCGAATTGGCAAAGGTTGTGTCAATCGAGACCGTGCTTTCGATAAAACGAACCCCGACAGTGTATGGCCCCGCTGTCCCGTTGCCATGAAGTGTAATCTGTTTTCGGGGAAAAGCCGACCCGCTCTCTGCCGCGGAGTAACCGGGCGAAAGAAAGACCAAAAGCAGGCAGAGCGAAAGTACATGGAGCGTAGCGTATTTCATAAACTTTTATACTCACGCGGGGAGATAAAGGAAGCAAAAATGTTTAGGGGATAAGATAGTGGATTTTATGAGAACAGGTAAGGAAAAGAATATCTTTCGTGACGCTGCTTGAGGAAAAGAAAGGTGAATTATTCTATTATCAAACCTTACCCAAGGCTGCGCTTCCGGTAATCAGCCTTTAACTCCGCAAACATGGCGTCGAGGCGGTCATAGAGACGTTTTTGCGGCCGGGTGATTCCGGATTCCACCATATACGCTGTAAGAAGGGGAAGATAAACCGTAGTGTCGCCGTAACAGACAACAGTATCGGGGAGCTTTTCCGGGACGATCTTGCCCCATGAAACCGCTTCGGAAGGAGTTGCGCCGGAAAGCCCGCCGGTGTCCGGGCGCGCGTCGGTAAACTGGATAAAATAATCATGCCCGGTATCGGGGAGCATGAGAACTTCCTGAATATAGGGTTCGGTCTGAAGGATGAAATTTTTAGGCGATCCGCCGCCGAGAAGGAGAACGCCGGAAAGCCCGCCTGTCTTTTTTGCCGAATGGACAATGGCGGCGGTCTGATTGACATCGAGCATCACATCAAAATCAAGGTCTGCGCCCTCAAGGGCTACTGCGGCCATGTTCATGCCCAGAGTCGAATCTCCGGGAGAGGAAGTAAAAAGGGGAATGCCAAGTTCCGCTGCGGTCGAAAGAACCGACCGGGGGCTGTTTTCGGGGTTTTCGGCGAGAAGCTTTTTCCCGAGAAGATAATGGAATTCGGCGGAACCGATTTTCCCGCGATTGCCGAGAGAGGCGCAGAAATCGCGCACATAGGCGTCCGCCTCAAACAGGACTTTGTCTGTAAAAAGGATGTCGTAAATGCGCACCACCCCGGCCGACCGCAGCTCACGGTCATCGATCATGGGGCTGCCCATGTGCAGGGACTGCCCGAGGGCAAAATGAACATCATGATAGAGATTCGCGCCGGTCAGAACCATCCAGTCGATCAGCCCCGCTTTCATAAGAGGAACCAGACAGGATCCCCCAAGACCGGCCGGTGTGAGCGCTCCGGCAGCGGTAACGCCAACGGTCACCTCCGGGGCGGAGTATTTGTTGTGAAAGATATGGCAGGCTTCTCTGAGCCGGGCGCTGTTATACGCCAGGAAAGATCCATCTATCAAACGACGGATTCCATCGCCGGAGACAGGGTCGGGCATAATCCGCTTAAAACAGTTAAGATGCTTTTTCATGATTTTGACCCTATAATAAGGAGCAGTTCACGGAGGATTGTCCCTGCCAGCGCCTGTGAAATCCCGGAATGATCGTACGCTGGTGCAAGCTCCACAATATCGGCGCCCACGATATCAGTTTTTATAAGCGACCGCAAAATGGGAATGAACTCCCGGAAAGTGATCCCTCCCGGCTCAGGCGTTCCGGTTCCCGGCATGATCCCGGGATCGAAAATATCGAGGTCCACAGTAAGATATATCTTTTTCCCTCGCAGCGTATCCGCTGCAAAAGCAGGGAATGTCTCAAGCGGTTTTCCGGCGATTCCCCCGAAATAATGGGGATGACGACGGAGGATGTTCCACTCCTCGGATGTGCCCGACCGTATCCCGACCGCCGCGGTATTTTCCACACCGACGAGATCGGTAATCAGTTTCATGACCGTGGCATGGCTGAGTTCCACCCCAAGGTACTGTTCACGTAAGTCAGTATGCGCGTCGAATTGGATGACAAAGAGGTCTTTGCCGTACCGCTCGTACATCTCCTGTACCATCGGCCAGCTCACCAGATGCTCGCCGCCGAGAGCAACAGGCCTGCTTTTAACGAGGGCAGCATACTCCCTGCGAATCATATCCAGCGCGGCTGATGTATCGCCAAACGGGAGCTCGATGTCTCCGGCGTCATGAATTTTCAGATGAGCAATGTCACGGTCAAGATAGGGAGAATAATCCTCGATACCGAGGGTGGCCGAACGGATGGCCTCCGGCCCGAACCGAGCGCCGGGGCGATTGGATACCGTTCCGTCCCAGGGCAGTCCGATCAGTGCGGCATCGGCGGTTTCTATGGAAGATTGAGGTCTGAAAAAAACTCCGGTCAAAGGCATGGTGTTCCCGTTCAAATGATAAACACAGCCAGCGCAACCGCGGTGGTCCAGAAGCCGGACTTGCCGGAAGCAGTCTGGGTAATGTTGCTGGAATGAATGATCAGGCCGGTGGCCTTATAAAGTTTTTCACGCTCGATCCAGGCCACATCCGGATCCACTTCGATACCAAGTGTGGTTCCCAGCATGGAAGCGGCAAGGTCTTCCGCCATGTCCGCGCTCTCGCGCTGCGTAAAACCGTACTCATGCACTTCACTCAGGTATCCCCAGTTGGTGATTTCCTTGGGCTGGGCGAGACCGATGGATGCAGCGATTCGTCTTCCGTGCTCGTTGGTGTCGATGCGGGAGATAACTGTGTACCGAATGGAGCCGGGCGCCATTTTGGCGAGGCCCTCATCTTTGGGGATGATTTTGCACCCGGGGGGGAGAATGGAGGATACGGAAACGAGATTCTGGTTGGCAACGCCAGCATTCCGCAGGGCATCCTCAAAAGAACTCAACCGGAACTTGTGCACACCCACGCCTTTGGTGAAAAAAACCTCTTTCGGAACAAAACTCTGCATCGATGGATCTCCTCATGGCATGGAAAGAGCAACTTCACAGTTGCACTATTTTATTATTGTAGCCCTCGGTTTTTGAGCGACAGCCAGTGGTATACTACTTAAAAACAACTTTTATTGATATATTTGCAATAAAATCAAGAAGATGAAAAAACAGTTTTTCAATTCGTTTTATCATCCTGTCTGCATTGGGAATAGAGCATGAGAAAATACAAAAAATTGCAATAAAATGCAATAGCAAATACATCCTGTACAAGTTCATTCCTGCCCTTATCCTCATTGAGCAGTAACATATTACGATAGTTATTATCCACATACTGCGCTCTATCAGGGTAATGCATATGCTTTCTACCGATTCTGGAATACAATACTATCAGGGCAGCCCCCATTTTCCTCTCAGCCGTTCATAGTTTTTCCGGGTAAGCTGGACAAGAACCGGATGTTTTTCCGGATCGAGCCATTCAATGAGCCGCAAAATATTTTCTCCTTCCATAGCGGTGCATCCGGCGGTAGGGGAATTCTCATCACGCCAGATGTGAAGGAAGATGCAGCTACCTGCCCCTTTCACCGGTTTGAACGTATTGTGACCGACCAGGATTGTATAGCGGTAAAGATCATCATCACGGAGCATGTCCTCGTGCGAGGGCAGGTTTGCAGGATCAAGGTTTTTTTCGCGGGAATCAACCACCATGGCATAGTATTCCGAACGAATATCATCAAGGCAGATGAGATCGGGAGTGGACTGTATATATGGGAATACTGTTTTCACACTGTCCGGCGGAGGATATCCGAAAGCACGGAGGAGTTCGTACGCTCCCGCGGGAGATTTGCCGTCGCCCTCGTGTTTAAAGGGTTCACGGGGATAACGATCCCTTTCGCGGTGAAGTCCCCTGCCCCATGCCAGACCGTTACGGCCGAGGACAACCGGCCACGAGAAAACGGGACGCCAGGAATTTCCCTGACGCGCGAATGTTTCCAGACCGGCATGTGAGGAGGTGTCGGTTTCTGCAACGACCAGAACCAGCTGCCCTGCACCGTCGAGAGGAGTAAACGGCGTTCGCGCAACCAGCGCAACAGTTAAAATAATTACCAGGGCTATTGTTCCGAATATTGTCCAGAAAATGAAGGTGCGACGGTTCATTCCGCTCCTTTTTGTACTCCACTATACCGGTGGAAGAAAATCACACCCAGTACGAAAAAAAGCAAACCGGATAAAAGAATAAAACCATCCTGCGCCCGAAAACTTCCAAAGAGCGGCGTGTACAGGGCTTTTCCGGGAATGAAAAGGAGGATGGAACCTCCCAGGAAAACTGCAATCCAGATTATCTCTCTGCCGCGTTTTACCAAAAATTGCAGCCCTTCCGCAAGGCACACCATGCCGGAAAAAAAGAGAACATCGAGAAAAGTTCGGAAGGTCAGAATAGCGTAACCGGTTTCAGCCTGATTCAACCGGAACAAGGTATTTTCGGTACGAACCGAATCCATGTACGGCCAGATGGAAGCGTGAAATGATATGACCAGCCCCAGTGTCAGCGCAGCGAAATATTTACACAGCATGATCTCTGCACCCGATGCCCGATAGGCTGCAAGAGCCCCAAAATTTGACCGGATGTCGCGCTGAAAGGAAAGAATCAGAAAAAAGGGGGGGATAGTAAAGGCAATGTTTGTGATAAAAACGATTATGGAAACAAATTCCCTGCTTTTCGACAAATCGAAAAAGAGCGGGATGCCCATTATGACCAGAATTATCAGCAAAGGAGCCGGAAACACTATAGCTGTGGCTATAATTTCCCGTAAAAAAAGGGCAAAAAAACCTTTCACGTCCTGCCTCCGGGATGGATGATAGGTATTCAAAGAATTCGTCATGAAGATTACGAAGGGATTACAATTCCCGGATGCGGTTTTTCGCCATCAGCGCCGCAAGCTCCAAAGCATCGAGCATGCTGAGCGGGCTGGCTATCCCTTTCCCGGCAATATCAAATGCTGTGCCGTGATCCACCGAAGTCCTGATGATGGGAAGACCCAGCGTGGTGTTGACACCCTCGACCTGACGTTTCCCGTCTCCCAGTTTGAATCCGGCAATTTTGAGAGCAATATGCCCCTGGTCGTGAAACATTGCCACGATACCGTCAAACTCGCCACTCATCCCTCTTGGGAAAACGGTATCGGGGGAAATCGGCCCGTTGACGTTTATGCCCGCGGCTTTAAGCTCTTCCACCGC
>JBAYHX010000076.1:0-10173 GCA_041665965.1 Candidatus Latescibacterota bacterium | reverse complement strand
CGGAAATCTCCTTCAGACCCGTCCGGCAATAGGCGGCAACATTATGGCTACTATTAAAACCCCGAATTATCGCCCCCAGATGGCGACAGTCCGTCCGAAATCTACGCCCATCCCTAAAAAGACTCCCGGCCGCAATGGGACGATCATCGAGGTTAAAATTCCCGAATCACTCCTTGATGGCCGCGAGGAAAGGCTTGGATTCCGCCCGATAGTAACCGGAGAGGTGAATATAGAGGAAGCCGACAGGGTGGTTGCCGGCGGGCGCGGGCTGAAGAAGGGGGAAAATTTCAAATTGATTCATGAACTGGCCCACAGGTTCGGCGCAGCGGTAGGAGCCAGCAGGGATGCAGTAGACCGCGGCTGGGCAGAATATCCCCAGCAGGTCGGCCTCAGCGGCAAGACGGTTGTGCCGAAACTTTACATTGCAGTTGGTATATCCGGCTCCATCCAACATCTTGCGGGGATGAAAACCTCCGAAACCATAGTGGCGATAAACAATGACCCGGACGCTCAGATTTTCCATGTCGCCGATTTAGGCATTGTGGGCGACCTGTTCGAAGTGGTTCCGGAGCTGATCAAGGAACTGGACCAGCGAAAAGCACAAAAGGGAATATGATATGAGCCAAACTCAATACGGAAAAGTGGATAGAGCTTTTTTAGATCAGCTGAGGCAGATTCTCGGGGAGCAGTTTGTTATCACCGATGAAGAAAAGATGGAGCCTTATTCACACGATGAAGTAGCAGAGGCGGAATACGCCCATATGCCGGAAGTTGTTGTCAAACCGCACACTGCCGAAGAGATTGCAGCGATAGTACGTCTTGCAAACGAAAAGCGGATTCCGGTCACTCCCCGCGGAGCAGGCTCCGGCTTGTCCGGAGGCGCTGTTCCCTTGTACGGCGGAATTCTCCTCTCGGTCGAACGGATGAACCGTATCCTTGAAATCGACGAGAAGAATATGATGGTGGTGGTTGAGCCCGGTGTAGTGACCAACGAAATAAACTCCCGTATCAAAGACCTCGGCCTCTTCTTTGCCGGATACCCCATGAGCCTTGAAACCTGCTATGTGGGCGGCAATGTGGCCGAAAACGCCGGCGGCGGCAAAGCGGTCAAATACGGTGTCACAGAACGTTACATCATGGGCATCGAGATGGTTACTCCCACCGGAGAAATCGTAACATTCGGCGGGAAACGCATGAAAGATGTTTCCGGATACAATATCCGCATGCTCATGGTCGGCTCCGAGGGGACTCTCGGCATCATTACAAAGGTGATCATCAAGCTCCTGCCGCTCCCCAAAGCCAAGGTCGATCTTCTGGCGCTGTTTCCGGATGTTCAGACCGCCATCAGCGTGGTTCCCAAAATCATGACCCAGGGCGGGATCATACCCACCGCAATCGAATTCATGGATCAGCTTTCGGTGCACACATCCTGCGACTATCTTAACGAGAAGATTCCCTATCAGCAGGCAGGAGCGATGCTCCTCATCGAGGTTGACGGCACCAACAGCCAGGTGGTGGAAAACGAATACGACACCATCGGCAACCTTTGCATGGACAGCGGCGCACAGGAAGTATATGTCGCCGACAACTACACGACACAGGAGCGTCTCTGGAGCGTCCGCCGCAACATCGCCGAGGCATTCAAGGTGGTAAGCCCGCACCAGAGTCTCGAGGACATCGTGGTTCCCACGGCGCAGATTCCCGACCTTATGCCGGAAATCGCCCGTATCTCCAAAAAATACGACGTCCAGATTCCCTGCTACGGCCACGCCGGCGACGGCAACCTTCACGCCACGCTCATCAAGAATCCGGCGCACACGATGGAGCAATGGTACGCGATCATCCCGCCCGCTCTCGAAGAGCTTTACATCGCCGCCAAGAACCTCGGCGGCACCATCTCCGGTGAGCACGGTATCGGGAGCAAGCGCAAGAAATACATGCACATTGTCAATACCGACGCCGAGCTTGATTATATGCGCAAGATCAAGCGCGCGGTCGATCCAAACAACATCATGAATCCGGGAAAGATTTTTGATATGTGAGAGGGAAGACAGTAACGGTTTGACAGGAATAAATAAAGGCTCGCTCGAAGAGGGTGAGCCTTTTGTATTTTATCTTTCAAGCAAATATTTACAGCCGGTGATATACGAAATAATTTTATAATAGAGCCTTTTGCAAAAGTCCATATTTTAGAAGCAGCCACCTTTCTGTCCTACGGACATCCTTCCCCCAGATGAGGGCAGGTAAAGACTGTGAAGCATCGACTTCCCTTGCCCCCGGAACGGGGGAAAGGGACAGAGGGTTAGGGGGTTTGAGCAAAAATGTTTCCCATTTTTCAATAGTAAACGACTTTTGCAAAAGGCTCAATATTTACCGATTATCCGTTTAACTCAGCAAATGTTAAAAGACACCCTCACCACATAATCCTCTCTCCCATAAACGGGCGAGAGGACAACCCTGTGATCATTAATCACCCATGCAAATTTTTCTTCGAATGTATGATTTGAAATTTCCGGGCAAGTTTATTCTATCAAGCGTTGACTCAATTTCAGAAAAATTATCTTGCAAAAATATTTTACCCATTGTATATACCATGTAGATACAAGGGAGGCTTTATGGTAGTGCATGGAAAAATACAAAAATGGGGAAACAGTTTGGGAATCCGTATTCAAAAAAAAGTGGCGGACCAGATTGAATTGAAGGTAAACACTGAAGTTCTTATAAGCGTTGAAGAAGACTGTATTGTTGTGACTCCACTTCCGAAAAGAAAGACTCTCAAGAGTATGCTTGAAGGAGTCACGCCGGAGATTGCTCATGGCGAATTGGATTTCGGCCCCCCGGTAGGTAAAGAAATATGGTGAATGCGGGTTCATGGAGGCCTGAGCAGGCTGATATTATTTGGATGACTTTCGATCCTGTAAAAGGGCATGAGCAGTCGGGAAGACGACCGGCGCTTGTTTTATCTCATGGAGATTATAATGAGCATACTGGTCTGGTATTGGTATGTCCTATTACAAGTATCAGAAAGGGTTTTTCTTTTGAAATTCCTTTACCCGTTGGTCTGGGTGTTCATGGGGTAATCCTGTCAGATCATATAAAATGCTTTGATTGGCGGGCGCGCAACGCGGAATATATTGTAAGTGCACCTCAATCGGTGGTAGATGAAGTAATTGATAATATTGATCTTTTGATAAAGTAGTGTTTTTTATGCTTACTTTCCTGCCTCTTTTTAATCTAATACATTGCATTATAGTGGAAACAGAACTTTCCTTTCCTCTATTTCTCATACAATAGGGGATCAATATAGGGAAGTACTCTTTAGATTTGAAATTTCCGGGCAAGTTTATTATGTTAGAGTATTAAATTCTTTTGCTGCAACCCGGAAAAACCATGAGACAATTTATTCTTCTCCTTTCCATCGCTCTTTTCTTTCATCTCCCTTCCGCATATTCGTCGGAAACCATTGCAACCGCACATGTTACCGTTGCTTATGACGGCCTGAGCGGGAAATACGCCCGTAATGTGGCTGATTCGGCGGAACGGAACCTTGCGCGGATAACCCAGGCGCTGGGGTATGTCCCGGGCGGAAAGGTGACGATCACATTGACCGCAAGCCAGGAGCAGTTCAACGCGCTCACCGAGGGAAGGCTTCCGGACTGGAGCGCCGCGGTTGCGCTTCCCGGAAGAAAGATTGTTGTTTCTCCGCTGGCAGGGCACAAGATAGAGATCGATCGAATTCTCGCCCATGAGCTGGTGCATGTCATTATCGAGGAGAGCGCCGGGGATGAATTCGTGCCGCGGTGGTTTCATGAGGGATGTGCGCAGATATTTTCCGGTGAATGGGGCATACGGAACGAAATGTATATGGTCTGGAAGGTTTCATGGGGGAATCTGCTTACCTTCGAGGACATTCAGAATGTGTTCACCGCCGGAAGTCTGGATGCCAGCCTCGCGTACGACCAGTCAATGATAGCGGTACAGCGGCTGATTTCCATTTTCGGACCGAAGGTGCTTCCGGCAATTCTCGACAGTATGAGTAAAGGCCGTCAATTTCCCCAGGCGCTTTTTGATTCCACCGGTTTCTGGCCGAGTGAATTTGAAAAATATTACCTGAAATATCTTCATGAAAATTACGGTCCGAAGACTCTCATGACCCTTGTTCCGGGAACATGGGTGCTCATCATGTTCCTGTTCCTCGTCGTCTATGTCATTAAGCGGCTGCGGGCAAGAAAGAAGCTCCGGGAATGGGAGATGCAGGAACCGTTGGAAAGAAGACTGGAATCAGAACCGGAATTCGAGCCTGAAGAATTGTCCAATGAGTTTGACGAGGAAGAAAATGATGAGGAACACATAGAAAAAAGGGATAATGTGATTCCTTTCAAATCAAGAACCGAGAAATTTGAATGATGGAGAAAAAATGAGGGTATGCATGCGGAGTTGGGATCGTTTTTTCGGGCAGTTTCAAAAAGATTTAAAGCTGTGGCTGTTTTTTGTGGTTTTTCTGGGATTATTCCGTGTATTTCTCATTTTTACTCTCAAAGAAAAGATCGAGGCTGCAAGCGGTATAATGGATATCCTGCGCGTCTGCCTGCTCGGATTCCGTTTCGACGGCATGGCGGCGACATATTTTATTCTCATACCGTTTCTCATGAGCGTAGCCTGCGGCTTTTTTGATATCGAACGGGCTGCAAATAAGGTGAGAGGTGTTTTTGCCGGGATATTTGTTGTCGCAACCACCATTCTCTGCGGAGTGGATTATGGTTTTTTCCGTGAATTTGACGAGCAGATCAATCCCCTTGTGTTCCAGTTTTTTCAAGATGATACCAAAGCCCTTATCTCTACCATCTGGCAGGATTATCATCCTATAATCAATTTCTCGGCGATGGGCGTTTTTATTGCGCTCGGAATCGTAGGAACGAATCGTCTTATCCGCTTCAGGTTCATATCCGAGAAGAAAAGTTCGCGCCTTTTCACGACGACCGCGAAAAAGATCGCCGTTACTCTGTGTATCGTGGCTTTTATGATAATTTCAGCCCGAGGAACGCTTCAGAGCATACCGCTTGACCGGAGAATTCTTCTGGCGACTCAGGACGAGTTCTTGAATAAAACAATTTTAAGCGTTCACGGCGCCCTGAGATATGCTGTTATGGACTTTATCAACATGACCCATGCAGATAAGGGTCTGGAAACCTATCTCCCGGACCGTGATGTGGTCAAAGCCGCCCGATACGTATTCTCCACTTCCGAACAGTACCAGAACCTTGATGACTACTATAAAAAACAGGCGGCGGGACCGATATCGACTCCTCCACGCCATATCTTTTTAATAATCGGGGAAAGCTATGATTCATGGCCGCTCCTTGAAAAGTACCGTTCTCTTGGTCTTATGGAAAACCTGAAGTATTTCATCCGGCAGGGAATTTCAATAGAAAATTTCCTTCCCGCATCCGATCTGACCATGTTCTCACTGGGAGTATTACTCACCGGGCTGCCCGATTCAGGGATCATCATCAATCAGCATATCTCGTCGCTGAAACCCTATCCGGGCGCGCTTGCGGAGACTTTCAACCGTCTCGGCTGGCGGACGAGATTCTTCTACGGCGGCTATCCGACCTGGCAGCGGGTGACGGATTTCGCCCGTTCACAGGGATTTCGGGAAACCTATGACGCTACCAGCATGGCTGCGAGCAAAACAAAAAATCCCTGGGGAGTGGATGATTCCGAGTTGTTCGATCTGGTCATTAAAACGGTAAACGACGATGCGCCCAGTCTGAATGTGATCCTTACCACCAACAATCACACCCCCTATAGCACCGATGTGTGGGGGAAAGGTTTTCCAATCCATGCTGTCCCCAAAGATATCAAACCGCTCTGGGACAATGCAATCTCCCTCAAAATGATAGGCCATCAGTGGTATACGGACAAATGCATCGGGGACTTTGTCAAAACCATGGAACATCGCATCCGGCTTCCCCTGTTTGCCATCACCGGCGACCACTACGGAAGGAAATATATCAACAAAAATTCCGCCCCGTTCGAAAAATCCGCAGTTCCATTCGTTCTTTACGGGAAAGAAGTGGTTGACAGTATTCCCCGGACGGTACACCGGGCGGGCAGCCATCTGGATATTCCGCCAACCCTTATCGAGATGGTGGCGCCCCAGGGATTCGTCTACCATGCCATGGGGGAAAATCTCCTTTCCCCAGAAGGCAGATCGGTGGGAATCGGACGGTACAGGATCATCACCGCCGATTGCCTGATAGATTTGGGAACGAAGCCGCCCAGAGGATATCCGCTTCGTGATGGTGATGGAGCCTGCACTCTATCCGGCATGGCAGATTTGAAAAAACTTCACGACGCCCTTCACGGTATTGCATGGTGGCGGGTTAAATATGGCGCTGAAGTATCATCGAATAAAAACAAGGATAGTAAGTAGCCGAGGCTAAACGCAAGATATACTGCATTGAAAATAATAGAGGGTAAATCCTTCATTAGTGTATATGTTTCAACCTGTGGAATGTGAAGGAAAAAATCCCTTACATTCCATTAATAGGAAAGGTTAACGAATAAGGTCTTTATTAAATTGATAAAAAAGCCCCCGCTTCAGCATGATATTTTCATATCCTCCCGAATACCCTTCCAACCATGTGAACACCGCATTGTCTAATTCAGATGGAAGTAAATCGCTCCGGCTATGACCACGGCGAAACAATAGAGCCCGAAATAGCCGATCTTGCCTCTTCTCACAATGTTCATAAGGAGTTTCAGGGAGAAATATCCTGATACAAAGGAAGCCGCAGTTCCGATGAGTATTACGTGTGTCGGCAGAGATGATACAGCCGTGTAATCCTTGAGCGCAAGAACTGTTGCGCCCCCGATAGCCGGGATTGAGAGGAGAAAAGAGAATTCACCTGCTTCCTGACGATTAACTTTAAGAAAAAGGGCGGTAGATATGGTCGAACCGGAACGTGAGATACCGGGTATGATGGCTATAGCCTGGGCTATACCGACCACAAGTCCCCGCCATAAATTTATCCGGCTTTCCCCCTTTTTTGCCAGAAATGTAATCAGGAGAATTGAACCTGTGACAAACAACGCTGCCAAAACAGGGATCGTTGTAGAAAAAAGCGCCTCGATCCGGTCTTTCAGAACTATTCCGACTATTCCTGCCGGAACGGTACCTACCAGCAGAGCTGTTGCCATTCGTATAGAGGAAGAATTTTTGTAAATATACAAGGGGGATTGTTTTTCCAGAAGCAGGGCTTTCACTCCCGTCCAGCATCCAAGAAGGATGGAGAGAATAGAATCGTAAAATACAACCATTACGGCAAGCAGAGTCCCGAAGTGTACGAAAATGTCAAAAGCCATCAGGTCGCCGTTCAACCCGAAAAGCTGCTGGGCGAGGACAAGGTGCCCGGAGGATGAAACCGGAATAAATTCGGTCAGCCCCTGAATTAGTCCGATGATTAAAGCTTGAAAATCTGTCAAGAACGAGGTTTCCTTTCTATTTTTTCTCTGAGCATAATATAACCTGCCATACGGCCCGACACTATTCCATCACGGCGATGCGAATAAAATAATGACGGATTACAGACCGTACAATTCCTAATTGATTCGATATTTGCTTTATTGACGCCATTTTCACAAAGACGGCTGATAATTTCTGCATGGAGGTCGGTATACACCTTGCCGCTGCGGTTCAAAAGCGAAGAATCTCTCATTCGGGCGGCGACTTCTTCCCCAACTTCATAACAACAAGGCCCCGCCGACGGTCCCAGGATAAAAATCACCTCTTCCGTTTTGGTATTCCATTCATGTTCCATCAGGCTCAACGTGTTTTCAAGGATTTTCGAGACAAGTGAACGCCAGCCGCAGTGAACTACCCCGACAGCAAGAGAATACGGATCATACAGAAGGACAGGAACGCAGTCAGCGGTCTTGACTCCAAGCAGAAGACCCGGAACGTTGGTCAGCATGCCGTCCACAGAATCGTACACTCCCGCTTCGGAAACGGTAATGACCGAGGCGGAATGTATCTGCCGCATAAATGCGGTATTCTTCCCGTCAATACCCAGATGACGATAAAGCAGGGCGTAGTTTTCCCGAACAGAGGAAGGATCATCTGAAGTTGACGTGCCAAGATTCAGGGAATCGTATGGAGCAGACGAAACGCCTCCCCGCCGCGTGGTGAAACCGGAAAGAATCCTTTGAGAAGGCAGCGAATGAGGAATTATCGGATTGAGAATATTCATTATGACCGTTTATAATTTTTTTTTCAGCATGATCCGGCAAAAAAGTCACGGCGAACGATTGAATCAGAGCGATAAGACATGATTTTGAGCGTATAAAATTAAAAGAACTCAGCCATTACTCCCTCTAATAGTGAGGAGGCGAAGCATCTGCTTCCTAAAATATGTATTGTCGCCGGAATAACCAACGCTAAAGTCGTATCTCTTCCTTTCTAAGAAAGAGGATTAAGGAGTGGGTTCTCCGCGCGTGAGAAGTTTATAGCGTTTTTATGTATTAGAAATTCTGTGGCGTTGATTATTGGCGGTTTATCATAAATATAATAAAAATATATTATCCTTGACAAAGTAATAAATAAATATATATATTTAGCTTATATTCTGGGAAATTATATCTCAGGAGTGAAAATGAAGCCCACAAAAAAAACTGCAAAATCCCTTCAGAGCAAAAATAGCGATCCGCGGTTAAGCTCTTCAGCATCAACCCGTTCCGGATCGGAATCTGAAAAAGTACAGCAAACACTCATAAATTCAGAGCTTCGTTACCGGCGCTTGTTTGAAACAGCCCGGGACGGCATTCTAATCCTCGATGCCGAAACCGGAACCATTACCGACGTCAATCCTTACATAGCCAAGATGCTGGGGTATTCGCGTGAAGAGTTTATTGAAAAGAAACTCTGGGAAGTAGGTGCGTTCAGAAATATCAAGGCCAGCAATGACGGATTCGAGGAATTACAGGAAAAAGAGTACATCAGATACGATAACATTCCGCTCAAAACAAAAGACGGAAGACTGGTGCAAGTGGAATTCGTCAGTAACGTATATGTGGTCGGCGGCAAGAAAGTCATCCAATGCAATATCCGTGACATTACCGAGCGCAGGCAGGCCGAAGAGGAGCGGATTCTTTTAAGGACTATCATCGATTACATCCCCGTTGCGGTGTATGCAAAGGATAGAGATGGACGCAAGGTTCTCGCTAATTCTTTTGACCTTGCCCATTTCAACAAGCCGGAGAGCGAGATTATAGGCCATACCGATATGGAATTGTTTCCAAAAGAGGTTGCAGAGCGGACTATGGCAGATGATTTGCTGGTCATCAGAGATGGCGAGAGGATTATTGACCGGGAAGAACTCATTATTAACGATGCAGGTGAAAGCCGATGGCTGCTCACATCGAAGATACCCTGGCGCAACATGGAGGGGAAAATAATTGGTCTTGTGGGTATTGGTCATGATATCACCGGGCGCAAACTCGCGGAGGAGAAATCCAGGAAGCTGTGGACCTCTGTTCAAGAGGAGAAAGACCGATTGTCGGCGCTGTTGAACAGCATAAACGACGAGGTTTGGTTTGCTGACACCCGGAAAAAATTCATTCTGGCAAATTTATCTGCGCGCCATGAGTTCGACATTAAATATCAAGGCGAGATAGATGTAGAAACATTCGCCTCGCGCCTGGAAGTGTATCACCTTGATGGAAGTCCACGTCCTATCGAAGAAGCTGCTCCTTTGAAAGCACTGAAAGGGGAGACAGTGAAAAACCAGGAGGAAATAATCCGTACTCCGGCGACAGGGGAATTACGGTACCGCCAGGTCAGCGCTTCTCCGGTCAGGGTTTCCAGCGGCAATATCATAGGGTCGGTATCAGTCGTACGGGACATCACTGAGAGCAAGCGGGCGGAGGCGGAAATCAAAAAACTCAACGCTGAACTCGAAGCCTTTTCCTACTCTGTATCCCACGACCTTCGGAGCCCCTTGCGGGCGTTAGATGGGTTTAGCCGCATCCTCTCGGAAGAATACCATGCTATCCTGGATGATGAAGGGAAACGTCTGCTCACCGTTGTCCGGTCGAATACGAAGCGGATGGCGCAGCTTATCGACGATCTCCTCGCATTTTCCCGCATGGGCCGGAAGGAAATGGTTTGTGGCG
>JBAYHX010000075.1:0-10198 GCA_041665965.1 Candidatus Latescibacterota bacterium | reverse complement strand
TTTCTTCTGGGGCCAGTATTAGGCTCATTTTATGTCAGTGAAGTGGCAAGGCAAAGCGTTGTTCTTCAGGCATTTATGTATAGTGTTCTCATTATAGGGGTTGGTTTCTTTTCGAGTGTATATACTGAACGGTTGCGAATTAAAGATACAGCACTGACCAGTGTGCTTAAATCATTGAAGGAAGCCAGGCTTGACACCTCTAATATTCTGCAGAGCATGGCCAACGGTCTCATTGCTTTCGATATGTCCGGCAGGATTATGTATTTTAATCATGCGGCAGAAAAAATCCTTGATATAGGCAAAGTCTTTTCCCGGGATACCTACCGCTCACTTCTGGAAACTCGCTCTCCGGAACTTGTAAAAATACTGGACCTCGAACTTGCACAGAACTCATACGACTCAGAAGAGGAAATTGAAATTCTTAACGAGCAGGGAGTCTCTATACCCTTGGGTGTTACAACTGTTTCTCTTTACGACACAGATGGAAACCGTAAGGGAGTTATCGTCAATTTTGAGGACCTTACCGAAAAGAAAAAACTGATAGAGATGATCCGTCAATCGGACAGAATGGCGGCTATAGGGGAACTCTCCGCCGCTATTGCTCATGAAATTCGCAATCCTTTGACCTCCATTTGTAACGCAGTGGAACTTCTTGCAGAGGACAGGGAAACTCTGAATTCCGGATCTGAACGACTTTTAAGTATTATCGAGAAGGAATCTGACCGGTTGGTTCGAATAAGCTCTGATTTTTTAAAATTTGCACGTATCAAAATACCTGATATTCATCCGATAGAATTAAAAAAAGTGATAGAAGAAGTGCTGATTCTCATCGAAAACGATCCCAGAAAAACTTCTCAGATAAAAATAAAAAACAACATTACCGGGAATCCGATCGTTTATTTTGATTGTGACCATATAAGGCAGCTTATTTTAAACATCATTATTAATAGTCTGGAAGTATTGGAAGGAAGCGGAAATATTGAAATCCTGATCGATAGCAGCTGGAAGAAAAACCATAACTATATACGACTTATTTTTGCCGATAACGGACCTGGGTTCACCGATGAAGCTCTGAAAAGCATGTTTGAACCATTCTTTTCTACTAAAAAAGAAGGGACTGGTCTTGGTCTGGCGTTAGTGAGAAAAATGATGGTTATGAATCATGGCCGGGTATTCGGGAGAAACAGAAGACCCGGCGGCGCTGAAATTGTACTGGACATACCGTTACATGGAGTTGAATAATGTCAAAAATAATTCTTGTAGTGGATGACGAGCAGAGCATGAGATATACTTTGCAGATCATGCTCGAAAAAGAAGGATTTGTTGTCGATACTGCTGATGATGGACGAAAAGCTCTCGATATGCTGGGTATTAAAAAATATGATCTTATTATAACTGATTTAAAAATGCCCGGTCTTGACGGTATAGAAATGATTGAAGCAATTTCTGATCACAACGATACCCCCATCATCGTTATGACTGCATACGCCACAAAGGATCAGGCTATCGCCGCTCTCAATCTTGGTGCATCATACTTTATTGAAAAGCCTTTCAAAAAACATGAACTTCTGAATTATATAAACCGTATCATCAAAATGGACGAGATCATCAAGGAAAACAAGGCGCTCAAGGCGGCCATGGAAAAAACTCCCGCGCTGAATATGATGATCGGAACATCAAAAGAAATTGTCGCGTTAAAAGAACTCATCCGAAAAGTTGGAGCTACCGAATCTACAGCATTGATAACCGGTGAAAGCGGAACGGGTAAGGAGATAGCCGCACGGGCTCTTCATGAAAATTCACCTCGTGCAGGAGGCCCTTTTATCGCCATTAATTGCGGAGCAATTCCAAGCGAATTGCTGGAAAGTGAGCTTTTTGGACATGTGAAAGGTTCATTTACAGGGGCGGTAAAAGATAAAATAGGTCTCATGGAAATGGCCGACAGCGGCACATTTTTTTTAGACGAAGTTGGCAATACAATACCATCTACTCAGATGAAAATCCTTCGCGCCATACAAGAAAAAGAAGTAATGCCGGTTGGTGGAAATACCCCGCGGAAAGTTGATATCCGCCTTATTGCGGCTACTAATGAGAACCTTGATGAAGCTATTATCCATGGTAAATTTCGAAAAGATCTCTACTACCGCCTCAATGTGATTAATATCAACATTCCACCGCTCCGAGAGCGAAAAGAAGACATCGAACTTCTTTTTATGCATTTTCTCGCATCCAAGGATAAATCTGGAAAAGTAATTTCAAACGGAGTTGAAAGACAGCTTATCGACATTCTCCGTGATTATACCTGGCCAGGAAATATTCGCGAGTTGGAAAATGTAGTAGAACGGATGATCGCTCTTTCCACCTCAGGGAAAATTGGAGCAGATCTCCTCCCCGATCACATCAAAAATCCCCAGCCCAAACAACTTGTCTCGGAAGAAAATACTTCCATTCCGAAAATGGATGATATTGAAAAAGCTTATATACACTGGGTTCTGACTCAGCAAAACGGCCAGAAACAGAAAGCCGCTGAAATACTTGGAATAGGAAGATCGACGCTTGACCGTAAAATTGAAAAATACGGCCTCTAATTGTTTCACAATGATTCATCTTGTTTCAAATCGAATGACATTTTATAATCGGTACTCTTCCTTTTCAATAGTATTTATGATTGTTTATATATTTAATACCTGCCTTAATTATTGAAATAAACAATATATTTTTGAAAAGCTTATTTTTTTAACACAGCAAAGGTTATAAAATGAGAAGATAAAGACACCCCCACCCCTTGCCCCCTCTCCCGTGAATGGGCGAGTGGAAACCCCTAATATATTTTATAATCCATTCTCTTTCATGCTGATATGTGTTTTCCCCTCTCTTTTCAAGAGAGGGGATCAAGGGGTATGTTAAAACGTGGCGTTTAATCTCGATAAGCGTATATTTTTATTCTATTTTATTTTTTGGCATAATATTTGATAATTATTAAAAAAAAGATTCTTAATCAACTGAGCTCATTGCAAAAGTCGTTTTGGAAACGAAAAAATGATAAGTTTTATTACTTCAGCCCCCTAACCCTCAATCCCTTTCCTCGAATGAGGCAAGGGAAGTTGTTGCTCTACAGTATTTTCCTGCCCCCTTTGGGGGAATGATGTCCGGAGGACAGAAAAGGGGCTGCCTTCAAATACAGACTTTTGCAAAAGGCTCAACTTAATGGAAATAAAAATGGGAAAAATAACCGGACGCAAAAATGGGTTTACTCTTGTTGAACTCATGATTGTTGTAGTTATTATCGGAATTCTTGCTTCTATTGCGATTCCAAAATACTCTAACTACGTTGTCAATACAAAGATTACGGAAGTTCGTCAGATGCTTTGGGACATTGTAAACAAAGAAAGAGCATATTATCATGCACGTGAGAATTATGAAGAATTCACTTATGGAGAAAATTCTGTAGCGATTGGATTTAATCAACCCGATAACAGTCGATTTACCTACTCTTTTGTCATAGCAGATACAACTGCTTACGGGAAAGAGAACGGAGTCGCCAACGATATAAATCATGACGGCGACGGCGACGATGGAATGTCTGTTTCAATTACAGGCCTTAAAGGTATAATAAACGGTTCGAACGGGGAGAATTTTGCCTGGTAGTTTATCAAAATGACATAATCCGTATCAGTATAGAAATAATTTAAAAGATTCACTTGAAGTCGAACCGGTCGTTTATAATGATGTATCACAAATGATAACAATAGGTTATTAACATAATAAGTAATTTGGTATGGAATTAGCAAATAAATTAAACAAATCTTCAACGAATGCAACAGTACCTCAAGAGAGATATTGAGAGTTTTAAAAATCTCAATTTCTTACAAATCAAACAAAACCTACAAGGAGGTTACAATGTTCAAGAGAAACGAGAAGGGGTTCACCCTGGTCGAGCTTATGATTGTTGTTGTGATCATCGGTATCCTGGCCGCAATCGCCATCCCTAAATTTTCCGGTTTGATCGGAAAAGCGAAAAGCACCGAAGCCCAGACCATTTTAGGACAAATTATAACTGGCGAGAAGAGCTATTTCCTGGCCAATGATGGTACTTACAAGAATTTCTCCGGGAGCCATACTGCCGGAGACGCTTGCCCGGAAATCAGTTTCCAGCAGCCGGAAAATGCCCGTTACTACTATGGCTTTGCCGATTCTCTTGCAACTGCCTATGAAAGAGTCGATACCAACGGAGACGGCGCCGCGGATGATACGCTGATACTCTCGTTGACCGGGGCAAAGACAGCCGGAGCCGGAACAGCAGGCGATCCGCTTGCCTGGTAATAAGTTCCCACGAATTTATAAAAAAGGCCGGAATAAAACCGGCCTTTTTTATGATATAAACCTCAAAATCTTTCACAGCATTTTAAATGTTTCTTTCGCTGCCAATATCGTTTCCTCCAAAGCTTCCTCATCATGTGCAAGAGAAAGAAACGCCGCTTCAAACTGTGAGGGTGGCAGTAAAACTCCCCTTTCCAGCATTCCACGGAAGAAGCGAGCGAATAGTGATTTGTCGCTTTTTAATGCGCTCGGATAATCGATAACAGGGTTTTCATTAAAGAACAATGTAAACATCGAACCGCACCGATTTATGGTGACCGGTATTCCCGAGCTTTTTGCAGCCTTGTTCAAGCCCAAAACCAGCCTTTTCCCCATAATTTCAAGGTCTGCATATGTCTTATCACAGTCGATAATTGAGAGCGTTGCAAGACCGGCAGCCATGGCGATTGGATTTCCAGAAAGTGTTCCTGCCTGGTAAACTGTGCCGAGAGGAGCCAGCATTTTCATGATTTCTTCTCTGCCGCCATAAGCGCCCACAGGCAATCCCCCGCCAATAATTTTGCCCAACGTGGTAAGATCCGGTATGACACCGTATATTTCCTGCGCGCCTCCTCTGGCCAGACGGAATCCGGTCATGACTTCATCGAAAATAAGGGCAATTCCCTCTCGTCTGGTCAATTCACGGAGACCTTCAAGAAATCCGTGTTCAGGAAGAACTGTACCCATATTTCCTACTACAGGTTCAACAATTATTGCGGCAATCTCTCCGGGATTGGAGGCCGCCAGTTCCGCAGTCTGCAGCAGGTTATTGTAATCCGCAACCAGAGTTTCGCCTGCGGTTCCGGGAGTTATTCCAGCGCTGTCTGGAACTCCAAGGGTTGTTGCGCCTGAACCTGCTTTTATGAGAAAGCTGTCCCCATGCCCATGATAGCAACCGGCGAACTTTATAATTTTACTTCTCCCCGTATACCCCCGGGCGAGACGGATAGCGCTCATAGTCGCTTCTGTTCCGGAATTTACCATGCGAATCATTTCTATCGACGACATCATGGAACAGATTTTATTGGCAAGGAGAATCTCGCTCTCGGTGGACATGCCGAAACTTGTTCCGTGAACCGCCGCATCATGAATCGCTTTTAAAACTTCCGGATGTGCATGTCCTGCTATGAGAGGGCCCCAGGAACCAATATAATCAATATACCGGTTACCATCGACATCCCAAAGATGGCAGCCCTGCGCATGGTCTGCAAAAAGGGGATATCCACCAACGGAACGAAATGCCCGTGCAGGCGAATTGACCCCGCCCGCAATCACTTTCGAAGCACGTTCATGAAGGGTGCCGGATTTAGTAAAGGTAATATTACTCATTGCATTCCTCCTGGCAGATATTCACAATTCGGCTCGTCGCCCAGATAATCCCCTGAGGAATAATAGGCTCGTGCACGGCATCCGCCGCAGATAGTGAAATATTCGCAAATCCCGCATTTCCCTTTATAGAGGGTTTTATCACGAATTTTCCGGAAGAGTGGAGCAGAATTCCATATTTCTTTCAAATTATATCCTGTTTTACGAAGGTCTCCGGCCTCGCTGTCAAGAAAACCGCAAATCTGCACCTTGCCCCTGTGTGAAATAAAAACGAATCCTTGACCTCCAAGACAACCTCTTGTAACAATAGATTTATTTCCTTTCGAAACCGAATGCCCTTTCTCACAATTCAAGCCGATGCGTGTATCTGAAAGGGATTTAGATTTCGAATTTTTCATCTGAAGGCAGATCCGTGTGTAATGCGGGCTGCATGTCGGTTTGATTTCAAGGGGCGATGTTTCGGCGATATGAGCTATTTTTACAAGCATTTTTTCATATTCTTCGGGTGGTATTGCCAGACCGGCAAGCTCTTTCCCCCTGCCTACCGGTACAAGGAGAAAGGGGTGAAATCCCACTGCGCCGAGGGAAAGTGCAAGATCATGGATAGATTCAAGTTCGGCGATGTTCAATACGGTAAGTGTGCTGTTTATCTGAAAATCGAGATGATTCCTTCGTGCTGCGGCTATGCCGGAAAGTGTTGCCTCGAAAGCGCCCGGAGTTCCCCGAAACTGGTCGTGAGTTACAGCTGAAGCGCCATCCAGGCTTATACTGATTCGTGAAACCCCGGCCTCTATAAGTTTTGGCGCCGTTTCATCGTTCAGAAAATGCCCGCAGGTCGCCAATACAGTCCTCAATCCGAGAGAAGATGAGTATGAGGCAATTTCGAAAACGTCCGGACGGGTGAGCGGTTCTCCTCCGGTGATTATGAGAATGGGTTTTGCGAATGATGCAATGTTGTCTATTATCGCCCGAATCTCATTCAAACCGAGCTCGTCTTTATATGTTTCCTGACGAGAATCACCTCTGCAGTGACGGCAGGAAAGAGTACAGGTCCTTGTAACCTCGAATGCAACCAGACGAAGAGAAGGGGGATTCATTTCAGAATCCTCGCCGCGCTTCGTGCAAAGTAGGTTATAATCATATCTGCTCCGGCGCGTTTTATCGAGGTCAGGCTCTCCATCATGATCGTATCGAGATCGAGCCAGCCATTCCCTGCCGCAGAATGAATCATGGAATATTCACCGCTGACCTGATATGCCGCGAGAGGCACATCGAACCGATTGCGGGCTTCACGGATGATATCGAGGTACGGCATTGCCGGTTTCACCATGACCATGTCGGCACCCTCCTCAATATCAAGAGCAATCTCTGCGAGGGCTTCACGGCGGTTGGCAGGATCCATCTGGTAGGAACGGCGGTCTCCGAATTTTGGAGGCGATTCGGCCGCATCCCTGAAAGGCCCGTAAAATCCCGAAGCAAATTTTGCGGCATATGCGAGAATGGGTACCTGAGAAAATCCCTCTCCATCCAGTGCTTTCCTTATGTACCCTACACGGAAATCCATCATGTCTGAAGGGGCAATGATATCCGCTCCCGCTCTTGCGTGTGCAAGACTTTCCTTTGCGAGAAGATCGAGAGTGGCGTCATTGTCCACCTCGCCGTCTTTGATCATTCCGCAGTGGCCATGATCCGTGTACTCGCACAAACAAACGTCGGTAATAACTGTCAGATCAGGTAATTCCTTTTTCAGCGCCTGTATAGACTGAGGTATAATTCCATTCTCATCCCAGGCGGAACTTCCTATTGAATCTTTGAATGAAGGAATTCCGAAAAGGAGAACCGCAGGTATCCCGTCATTCACAACCAGGCGGCATTCTTCCACGAGCGTATCGACAGACATCTGATAAACTCCGGGCATAGAGGATATCTCGCGCTTTATTCCTTCTCCGGGGCGAACAAACAAAGGGAGAATAAAATCAGCCGGGGAAACTGCTGTTTCGCGCACCATGGAACGGAGAGCCGGTGTGCGGCGAAGCCGTCTCATTCTTTTTGATGTGTATTCCATGTTTCATTCTCCAGAAAATATTTCATGCTCTTTTTTTTTAACTCGTAAAGAGTTTTTAGAACGATCATGTTCGAAGTGGAAGCGATTGCCTGCATGGCGCTGAGGGTTTTCTGCATTTCGTCTGAATTTCTGGCGTGGATCATTGTATAGAGACGGTATGGCCATTCAGGATATGATTTCCTTTCATAACAATGACTTACTTCCCTCATTTTAGCAAACTGCTCGCCCCATTTATCAATAAGCGCACCGTCCCAGGCAGCAAGTGCATTGAATGTATATCCAATCCGTTGATGATTAACCCTCGCCCCGAACCTTCGAATAATCCCTTCGTCTATCCAGCTATTTAGAAGCTCGAAAATATATGATTCTTCCATACCTGATTCTTCGGCAATAGCGGTGAATGGCCTTTCGATAACAGGAAGTCCGTTCTGTAATACTTTTACAACATGTTTTTCCTTTTCGGAAAGCATTACGATGGAATCATCTTTTCTTAATTTCGAAGGTGTGTAATCTGAACCGAATGCAGTATTTATTTTGAATACTTTTATTGTTGGAAGATCGATAACACGTGAAACACCCTGAAATTTTTCGACCTTTCGCAAAATCGATTCTATAGAAGAAATTGAACGTGCTGTGATAGTGAACCAGAGATTTAATTTTCCATCTCGATAATAATTGTGCGTTATTTCATTTATTTCAAGAAATGATACCGATAGTTCGGCTACACGCTCGGGGTCGATCTGTAAAGCGACAAGTGTACTGGTATATCCGAGTCTTTTCGGATCGAATACCGGTCCGAGTTCACGGATAGTATGGTTATGGATTAAAGATTTAACCGCACAAACGATCTCTTTCTCTGTGCTTCCAAGATTCTCCGCCAGAGCAAGAAATGGCCGTTCGGTTATCGGAAATCCGGATTGCAGGCGCGAGACAAGCTCTTTTGTCTTTTCGGAATCCAAATTATCCAATTCCTATCTCCTGGTCGGTAAGGTAACAGGCAGGATCTGAAGCCCAGTTATCGCCGGTCGCCGCTTCTGCACGGGCGCGTAGGTTTCCCCCGCAAATATCGAGAAAACGGCATTTCGAGCATCGTCCGGTTACATATTTTTTTTTATTTTTCAATTTCACGAGAAATGCATTACCGTTGTCAGTCCATATCTCGCTGAATAAATTATTTCTTACATTTCCAAGTATTTGATTTCTCCAGAACTGGTCGGGGAGAACCGAGCCTTCCCAGCTGATGGCAGATACTCCGATACCTGAGCTGTTGCCGGAGTTGAATTTGAGCAGTTCGAGAATCTCAGACGCGCGTTTTGGATTTTCACGGAGCATTCTGAGATACAGGTAAGGGCCGTCGCAGTGGTTGTCAACTGTAAGAACTTCTATAGGGTTACCCTTATGGTGCAGGCGGACCGTATGGTCGATGATACTGTCTATAACTGTGCGGGTTTCTTCGTGAGAGAGGCTTTCTTCAAAAAGATTCTCCCCCCTTCCCGTATATACAAGATGATAAAAACATACACGGGGAATATGTTCACGTTCCATAATATCAAAAATACCCGGAATCTCTCCAATATTCATCTTTGTAATAGTAAAACGTATGCCGGTTTTTATTCCGGCTTCGCGGGCATTTCTAAGCCCCTCTATCGCGCGATCGAAAGAACCTTTTACTCCACGAAAACGGTCATGTATCTCCGGGCCTCCATCGAGACTTGTACCTATATATGAGAGCCCTATTTTAGCAAGATCTTCAGCCATGCCGTGGGTAATGAGAGTTCCGTTCGTTGAAATGACTGCACGCATACCGCAATCGACAGCATGCTGTGCAAGTTTCGCTATATCAGGGTGAAGAAGCGGTTCGCCCCCCGAAAACAGAACAACCGGGCATTTAAACTCGGCAAGATTGTCGATAACCTTCATGATCTCAGTGGTGGTAAGCTCATCCATTGCAGGAGAACCGTCCGAGCCGGCATAACAGTGAACGCACCGCAAATTGCAGCGCCGTGTAATATTCATGATCACCACAGGGCGCTTATCTACCGAAAATTGAAGAAGATTCGATGGAAGTTTTGAGGAATCTCTTCCATAGCGCAACACATCCGAGGGTTCGATGACTCCGCAGAACAGTTTCGATATTCCTATCATATATGGATCCTATATAAAATATTTTTTATCGATTAAATATTATGTTTCTATTTTTACCGATAGAATCGCTTTTGCCAACCCTTCCGTAGTATATTCCTCCGCCTCGATAACGGAAGTTATTCCATACTGTGAAAGGGCTTTCGTTGTCTGTGGGCCTATACTCGCAATCCTTATATTCTTTCCAATATCTTCCGGGGTTACCTGACTGAAAAAACCATTGACAGTGGATGAACTGGTAAAAGTGATCATATCCAGTCCGCCCCTTCGTATCTGCTCACGGCTATAGGATGAAAGCTCGGCTGT
>JBAYHX010000074.1:0-10242 GCA_041665965.1 Candidatus Latescibacterota bacterium | reverse complement strand
CGTTCGAGTGGCCGCCCTCTCCCAGGAGAAGACCCACTTTCAAAAGATCCCGCGCTCCGGGAGATGTGCGTTTAAATAGTACCTTCGCTCCCGCGGGTGAAACCGTTGATGCAAGCGCCATTGATGCGCCGACCTTGAGGAATTTGCGTCTCGATCTGCTCTGGAAGATTTCTTCAGCCATTGAACGGTTTCTCCTTATAGGTGTATTTTGTAATTCTTTAAAAAGATATATTTTGCTGAAGCGCAAGAGGTGATGGGGAAAGTATATCTTGAAATTTTTAAGATGCAAGATGATTTTTAACAGGCATGAATCTGAGGACAGGTAATGATGAAAAAAGTTAAAAAGGACAAGTCCTGCTATCAGCAGTCGAAAGGATTATGAATTTTGGGTGTAAATATACTATTTTACTTGATAAAACGAAGCGGCTCAACGTAACGGATCGCATTTACAACGGTTAAACAGATAATCACGGTTCAAAAGTATTCTCGGTCTGGCAAGTGAGAAGGGAAACATTCTTTATGGATATATTGATTCTGATACGAGTTCCGGCTATTCTGATTGCACTCACTGTGCATGAACTTGCACATGGGCTTGTGGCAAAATACTACGGGGATATTACTGCTGAGCAGGAAGGACGGCTTACACTTAATCCTCTATCTCACCTTGATGTTCTGGGGACTCTCATGCTGTTTTTCGGCCCTTTTGGCTGGGCAAAACCGGTTCCGGTTAATCCTGCGTATTTTGCAGATCCAAAAAGAGACATGGCGTTAGTGGCTTTTGCGGGACCTCTTTCGAACGTTTTTCTCGCCGCGGTGTCCGGTTTATTTTTTCGATTCGGACTCGTTTCACCGGGAAGTGTATTTGCAGCGTTTCTCTACATCTCATTCATGATCAATATAGGATTGGCGGTGTTCAACCTTCTGCCTGTCTATCCCCTTGACGGCTCAAGGATACTCATGGCCTTTCTCAACGGCAATCATTACCGAAACTATCTCGCTGCGATGAAAGTTGTTCCGCTTGTTTTTATCGGAATGATAACCGTAGAATGGCTGTTTCATATACCGGTTATAAGCGTTTTACTGAATCCGATATTCGATCCCGCGGTAAAGATCGCCAAAACAGTCTTTATGGGGAATTAATCCCGATTGTTCGTTTTCTTTTTACAGTTTATTTCTCCTGCATTTTTAATAAACTTTCCTTCCGGTTTCCTTGCTCATAATAAATCTACTAATGTATACTATTAGCAGCGCTCAAATAAAAGAGAGGGGAAAGCTCCCCTCTCGATTTTGTGCAACACAGCATATTAAAAAGATAGAAGTATAATTACTCGCAACCGGGTAATATTACAACTTATTATTTGTTTTTCAGCTCATCCGGAACCTGCGGCATACCTGCCGCCGGCATACGGATTGTATATAATTTGCCGTTATTCTTTTCATTAAGCTGCGTTACATAGGCAGTACGCATATCGGGGCCGCCAAAGCACATATTTGTAGTCAGCGATTTTCCGGCTTCTCCCGGCATTTTTATCGTGTACACGAGTTTACCTTCGGGAGAAACGCGCCACAATTCGTTGGTATAACAGTTGGCGATCCAGAGATGGTCTTCGGCGTCAATTCTTATGCCATCCGCACTGCCATCATAACCCATGTAGAAGAAGAAGTGTCTCCTCCCGGCGGTACCGTCATCATTCACCTCGATTTTCCAGATAACTTCGCTGTAAAAATCAGCCAGGTAGAGGAATTTGTAATTTTTGGAGAAAGCTACGCCGTTGGGATAACCAAAACCGGTAGCAAATTTCTTGCATTTTCCGTCGAGATCGATATAGCAGACATTTCCTATCGTTGCAACACCGGAGCCGGAGGGATCGCTGAAATATAACCTTCCTTTATTATCCCAGGTTATATCATTAGGCCCGCGGAGCGTTTCGCCATCAGGGGTTCTTTCCGCTGCAACTTTACATTCCAAAGTCTTCGTATCAACTTTTACTATATGATGCGAAGCATAATTACAGAGAAAGAGATTCCCGTCCTTGTCCAATGTCGAGCCGCAGCTTCCGCTTCCTATCTGGACAAAAGTGCTGACTTCGCCGAAGGGGGTTACCTTTCTGATAAATTTTGCGATGCTGTCACAAACGAATATATTTCCGTCTTTATCAACCGAGGGGCCTTCCGCATATCCCAATCCCTCCGCAAGGAGTTTCGGCACTCCCACCGGGTCGTTCGGAGTTACAACGAGTGATTTTTTCTGAGCCTGCGCTGTACTCCCGATAACGAGAAAAAGAGAGACAGTCAATAACAGTTTGGCGGTTGTTTTGAAACCATGCATAAACATTGATCCTTTCGGTTAGGGTTTTTGTTTTGAACTGTTTATTCAGTTATTTTTGTTGGTATCTCAACACGATGAATAAATAACATGATTGAATCGGATAAATAAGTCAACTACTTTTGGTGAATGAACGTATGTCTTGGAAAAAAATCGAAAGAAAACCTTCTGTTTTACTTATAAAGACGGGTTCAGGAAATCCCTTTGTTCGACAAAGAAAAGAGGGTATTATATTTATTCTTATCTGTGCAGCAAAACATAATTTGTACTAATAAATAATATTAATACTACGCTGTAAAATATATTTATTGAATTATCAAATATTGCTTGACAAGATGAAATATAATGTGTTTTTTATTAAACATATACAAAATAGCAAAATGTGGCGGAGAGGGATGAAATGAAAATCAAGGTTCTCATTTCCGAAAATCAATCCATGCTGAGAGAATGGCTTTTATCGCGGATAGAAAGCGAGAAAGACATCGTTTTGGTTGGAGATACTGCTACAAACGATTCAATTTTTGAATTATTGAATCTCCATGTTCCCGATATCCTCATTTCTGATTTTAATAAGGATGGGCGTTTTGATTTTGAAATGCTCAAAAAGATCGTAAAGGATTATGGGGATAAAGTACGCACGATCGCTTTTACGGATACTGCGAGAAGATCGACGCTCCATAATTTCTTATATTTTGGCGGATATGGTTTTTTAACAAAAGACTGCGAAAAGGAAGAGATAGTAAAAGCGATACGGTTTGTATATCAAAAAGATTTTTTTGTTTGTTCCCGTCTTGCAGGAAAAGTAATACATGAATTCAGCGTCTCTACGCCTCCCCCTCCTGACAAAACAAGTTTAGACAAGCTTTCCAACCGTGAAAAAGATGTTCTCCGGCTTTTAATAGAGAGGAAAACTCTAAAAGAAATTGCCTCGTACCTCAATATCAGCCTCCATACAGCCAAGACACATGTGAGAAATATCAAGGACAAATTGGGAGTTAATGACCTGCAAGAGTTAAATATTATGCTGATCTATTCTGATTTTGATCAATAAATTCCCCTGCCTTATCATAAAAAGTAGTATAAAAACTAATCTTTTAGATGAGTAAAACTAATCTTTTGGATTAGAAAAAATCATCCTTTTGGGTATTGACATATTAAAAAATATAGGTTTATGTTATATCGTAAGTTCTGATAATCGATTTGTTAAGGGAGAGTCATGGAATAATTCAGTAAAAAATATTGCTCCGAAAGGAGAATCGAAAAAATGAAAAACTCAATGTTAAGTCTCATGCTCCTGTCATTTTTCGCGCTGCCTTTTGTTTCAAACGCCGCTGATAGTTCCACAATCGTGCTCGACGAGGGAACCACTCCGGTAACTCTTTCCCTGGTCAACCACAGCAATACCGATCTTTCCACTGTAGCAGTCTCCATCGATCAGACAAAACTGCCGGCATGGCTTTCCATACAGAACACTCCTCAAACGGTGAATATCCCGAAAGGCGCAAACGGCCAGGATAAAATCCTGCTCCAATTCACCGTAACCGATTCTCCTGCCGGCGCGGAAATGATCGCTCCTCTCACACTTCGCGATTCGTACGGCAATGTCTGGAATTCATCCGTCCACGTGCTTACCTCCGGCCTGCCGCTTCAGAATGCGCTTTATGGAAATTACCCGAATCCGTTCAACCCGACAACGACAATAAAGTATTCCCTGAAAGAAAATTCGAAAACATCCCTTGTCATCTATAATTCCCTCGGGCAGAAGATAAGAACTCTTGTCGATACACCTCAGGCTCCGGGGTTGCATACACTGATATGGAACGGTAAGAACGACAGGGGGCAGCAGGCTGCGAGCGGGATGTATTTTATGAAGTTATCGGCAGGGAAGTTCACACAGACAAAAAGGATGATGATGTTAGAATAGCCCACACCCCGTCCCTCTCCCATAAATGGGCGAGGGATGATAAGGACGTGAAAATATTTTAGAAAATAAATAAAAAAAGGAAATGAAAATGAGAAAAGTAATTTTCCTTGCGGCGGTTTTCTCTTTTATACCATTGTCCACTCAGGCTGTGGAGACAGTTAATTCCGTGTATTTCGAGGGCGCTGCTCCGATTGTTGTTGACGGCGACCTTTCGGACTGGGCATTTGTAACCTCCGGGCCAGTTCCCATTACGAATACGATGTTGAGTTGGTGGAATAATAATACTAATTCAGAAATACCCATAAAGAGCCTGGAGGATTTGTCAGGTTCATTCCAGTGTTTTTACGATGCATATAACCTGTATTTTTCAGTTAAAGTTAATGATGATAAATTTATGTCTGGTCGCGAGCCTTTTGCTTTTAATCTTTATGACGACTGCGTTGAAATCTCTTTTAACGGCGATAGTGATAAATGGTTTGAAACCGGAAATTACGGACAGATACGAGTATTTGCAGATGAAAGGATAGGGAAGACTCATATAGAGATGCGGGGATTGTTTCCACCCTGGCAAATTTATCCATATATATGGGAAGATTTAGGTGTAAAAGCTAATCTCAAACGAAACGAGCAGGGATATACTGTTGAAGTCGCAATTCCAACCAATATTTTGGGATGGTCGGCATTTAAAGCAAATCGCCTAATAGGTCTGAACATAAAAATTAATGATAAAGACGAGATTGGAGATAAGGATTGCGCCTTGGTATGGGCGCAGGACTTAAATGAGAATGAAAATCAATGGCATAATCTTGTGTCTTTTGATACTCCAGTTTTAGTATCGAAAGATTCACAACCTGTTTCTAATTCGGGAAGTGAAACAAAAAACATAATTGCAGTTTTAGATAATCCAGATAAGACTCAATCTTTCGATAATGTAAAGGCAATTTATCGTGCATATTCACAAAAGGATTATATCGAAACAGAACGACTGCTGAATTCTTGTTCAAATAATAAATATTGGAAACAATTTTTTCTTGGGAATATCCGGTTCGATACAAAAAAATACCTTGAGAGCGCCCAAATAATGCTTCAGCTTGCAAATGATTCTCCTGATTTGTGTTTATCGCGCCTCGCGATTTATAAAGCCGGGAGAGCATTTATGAGAGCAGGCGATAAAATGAAAGCACTTGATATTTTTGAAGAAGTTTTGACATCGACTATGGAGCACCAAGGAGGATTAGGATTTGTTGTATTTAACATGCTTGGGGAATCCGTTCCAGAGCTTCTGAAAAATGAATCTAATAATTCCATTGTTTCAAATAAAGCAGATGTAATCCTTGAGCATTTTTTAGAAGCATGTATTAAAAATCAGAATTCATGTTCTAAAGATGGATTATTTGATAAATATTTAAATTATTACTTATCATATTTAACTATAAATAAAAATTATGACAAAGCAATTCAAATGCTCGAATTGTTGAATAATAATACAATAGATCAAAAAGTTATATTTAAATCCTTATTAGAAATTGCTAAAGTATATCTACAAGAAGAGGACTACGATAAATCTGAAAAAATATGCAATGATATAATTGATACTGATTCTGATAAAATAAATAAAAATACAGCGAATTCTATTTTGCATCTTATTGCGATAAAACGCAAATTAAAAATAGATGTTGAGCAGCCTATGCAAAATGAGACAATTAGTTATAACAAAAAGGATATTATGAAAGCACCTTGGGGAAAAGGGTATAATGAAATAGGATATATTGATAAAATACGTAAATGGAATATGGATTTTCATTGTGGAGCTTCATCGTTCGACATAGATAAAAATAATAATATTTATATACTGGACACTGTTAATAATGAAATCAAAATATTTGATCAAATTGGAAATTATTTAAATAATTTTTCAATATATAATTCAGGCGAGACAGAAGGTTCCATATCAGTGGATAATAATTTGAATATATGGGTACATGATCCATTAAATCAAACTTTTTCTGAATGGTCAAATCAAGGGAAGTTAATTAAAAGTATTTTCTATGGCTCGTCTTTAGCGAAAGCACCTTCAAATTTTACCTTTTATGATAATAATATTTTAATAGGGAATTCTATATTTGAAATTTCTGGTATATCATCAAAAAAAGGAGTAAATGATGAGACAGTATATAATGCAAATCTTAAATGTTTGAATACTAATAGTAAGTTAAAAGGTACTCTTGGTATTTTTGGAAAATATTCGAAAAGATTTTATAAAATAGAAGATAATAGATTTACAAGAAGAGAGGGTTTGTTATGTCCCAAAATAAGTACACAAGAAGAAGATGGAAATATTAAAGAGTATGAAATAAAAGATATAGATCCATTATATTCTTTACGTTATTTAAGCGAAGATAAAGATAAAAATATTTATTTTTTGGCTACTTATGAAGAATTAAAAAGAGATTCAAAAATTTATAAATATGATGTTAATTTTAAACTAATTACAATTATTGATACTGTATTACCATCTAATTATTTTTATACAAAAGAAATATCTATAGATGAGAATGGAATGATATTTATAATGATGATGAGTGAAGAAGGAATTAAAATTAACAAAATTTCAGGAGGTTTGAAATGATAATGAAAATCACAACAATTATAATAACATTATTTTTAATAATGGTCAATACAATATATGCGTGTGGGGGTACTTCAGCCTATACATTTGTATATTGTTCATATTTAAATAATGGACCATTAGCGTATAATGTTAATGGCCGTGATGATTGTAATGATTGTTCTAATAATCCAAATTGCGCTTCAGATTGCGCAAATCTCGCATGTCACCATTACGGATGTGCATATACCAATGATTATGGTTGGTGGTGTTCAAATCATCCAGATAATGGTGATGATTGGGCAGAAGCAACATGTGTATATTGGCCAGGTAATCCAACACCTCCTTATGTAATGGGGCATATCGCGATAATAATTGGTCCTGTATATAGTCCTAGTGAAGGATGGAATGTTTATGAATGTGCACCGAGTGTTTGTAAAGTGAACACATATTTTCATAGCCAAACGGGGCTAAAACATGGAAGATAAATGAAAAATAAATTGAAAATATGCATAATAATAATGGTGATTAGCATAAATAATGCAATGGCAATAACAGAACATGACAATATGCCAAAGATAAGATTCGATGAATTGTCTTATGATTTCGGTATAGTAAAAGAGGGTGTAAAGCTTTATCACTCATTTTTATTTGAAAATACGGGTAATGACACATTAAAAATATATGCAAGAAGTAGTTGTAGTTGTGTAAAATCATATGCATCCGATAATATTAATTATCCAGGTAAAGTAAGCTTCATTAATGTGGAATTAAATACAAAAGGAAAATCTGGTCATTTTAAAAATGATATTTTGATTAGAACTAATGATCCAAAAAATAATTTAGTAATATTGTCAGTTTCAGCAACTATTAATGGGACAATAGAACTTGAACCCGAGAAAATATGGGTAGGAGAAGTAACACGAAATGAAAATATTGAACGTGAAATTTTAGTAAGAATATTAGGCAAAAATGATATAACAATTAAATCTATCGAGGCACCTTATGGAATAAATACAGAAATAAAACCTATACATTACTATCCTATGGGAAAAGAAATACCAATTAAATTATTATTAAATGTTGGTGCTGATCTTGGAAATTTTAATAAAACAATTAATCTTATTACAAATGAAAATAAACAAAAAGAATTAAAATATTTGATTTATGGCAAAGTCATTGATGATTATTCTGTATATCCTCCGTCAATATTATTCAAAGATGTAAAACCAGATAGTTCTTATTCTAGAAATATTGTTATCAAACAAAATACAAAAAAAAGAAACAAAATAAAAAATATTACAACTAAGTATAATTTTATACAAACTAAAATAAATTCAGATAAAGACCTTGCAAAAAACATTATTACAGTAAATTTAAAAATTCAAAATATGGAAACTGATTTGTTAGATACATTGTTTGTAAATTTTGATAATAAAAAAGTACCTGAATTGAAAATACCATTAACAATCATGGTAAAAAAATGAGTACCTTATGAGAAAACATCATACATATAGTTTTTAGGAAGCTTACCTCTTTCCCATCCCTTCCTTCACCTTCGGCATTCCCGCAACCGGCATCCTTTTTCATCCTGGGTCGGAATAATACTATAGATTAAATTGAGAAGGAGAAACAATGAAATATATATATGTAATAATATTCTTTATAATATTTGCCTCACCATGTATTTCTGATGAGATAAATGATAATGATTTGAAAACTATTCAAGATGGTGATAGTTATTCAGCAGAAATTGTTTTAATAAAATTACAAAAGTTATACAAGGCAGAAGGAGAAAAACCTTTAGCACCATATATTCCGACCATTTCACTGAGAATTATAAAAGTCTTAGATATTTATAAAGAGGGATTGGGAGAAGAAGGTGAATTTTTAGGAGATTTATTGCGGATTCTTTCTGTCGCAGGCGATATACGAGCAAAAGAAGCTTTATTGAGAGCCATGACTTCTCAGGTTTGCGGAACGATAATTTCAAAGGGTTTGTTAAGACTTGGCCCTCAAGTTTTACCTGACATTGTAAAATATCTGGATAGTGATGATAACAGAATAAAAATGAATACTATTTCAACTTTATATGAGATGGCTGAGATTGATAGCGCAGGCACATATTTTTCTGAAAAAGATCGAATAAATATAAATGAAAAACTTTTAAGCCTTATAAATGATAATAATAGACATATAAAAAGACGATCTGTTAAGGCAATGGGTTATTTTGGAGATAAATCAGTTATTCCGCTATTAGAAAAAGTTATGACAAATGATACGTACAAAACGGAAACTGGTTTTTATGTTATTAGAGAAGAAGCCAAGAAAGCCATCACGCGGTTAAAAGAGCAAGAAAAATAGATTTTCTAAGGCTCTGGGGCGCAGCATTGTGAAACCTTACCGGCTTCTCCGAGATTATGATCCAAATCGTTTATTTAGTTGACTCAGCAAACCTATTCAAACCCCTTTTCCCTCGATCCCTTGCCGCTCCGCGGGAACTCTGTTTACCCCCATAAATGGGTGCAAGGGAACTTGAGGCGCCATTCTGCCCCCCGTAAGGGGGGAAGGTGGCCTGAAAGGCAGGAAAGGGATTATCTTTACTGAATATAAAAACACTGAGCAGAGTCATATCGATAAGCCATATAATTTTATTTTGTTCCCGTTTTTCATCTCCCCAATCCCATCAGTATCTTTAAGTAATAAGATATATCAATGAAATTATGTCGCTTAGGATTGATATTTTTTGTATATTTCGTGTCGAAAGCACGGGAGATGCAAAATGTATCATACAGTGACACGGTTATTTTTTTACGTACTTGCTATCATCTTCGGTTTTATTGCCATCCTATTAGTGGTTCTCCCGCTGGCTGCGAACAGGCCTTCCGGCGAACGCTATATAAAAAATTTGATACAATCGCAGGCAGAGAAATATCTCGATTGCAGAGTACGAATCGGTTCTCTCAAAACAAACATATTAACCAGAATCCAGCTTAACGATATCGCTCTCTATCGGGAAGGACAGGGGAAAATAATTCCTTTCCTTGAGATAGGGCGGGCCGAAGCCCGATACAGCCTTCTTGAATTGTTACATAAACGCTTAACCGTAAACTCTCTGGCCATCGATCGTATGACCGCACACATTGTCAGGGACTCATCAGGGGTTATCGATACTCCTCATCTAAAAAAAACCGGCGCGCCATCAAAAAAAGACAAACCGGGCAGCATCCTGTTTTCACTGAACCGTATATCGCTTCTCAATTCATACGCTTCATATCAGGACAGGAAAATTCACCTCGATGCGGAACTCTGGAAAGCCGGCTCAGTCATTTCCAGGAAACGCCCGAACGTGTATTCTCTGGAGTTCAACGCGGATTCCCTTCT
>JBAYHX010000073.1:0-10247 GCA_041665965.1 Candidatus Latescibacterota bacterium | reverse complement strand
AGTTATTCGGCGGATAGAAGCTCACCGCGTTGGAAGATGGGCATAAGAAAAACAGTGCGACAGAAATACAGACAAACAAGAATTTGATATTCTTCATCACGGCCTCCGCTTGATGTTTGTGTATTTATATATACACATGCATAATATATCGACCGCGCAGGGCTTGTCAAGGTTATATTTTATATACTGATAGTGTGTATTTCTTTCCATTCTCCGCATAAGTATAAGTAAATATTTACTATATCGCGTGTCTGCATTTATTTGAAAAAAAAACATTGACATAAAATATTTTAATGTATATTTTATTAACCCACCGGTTAGTTAAACCGAATAGTTAACAATGGAAATCAGTATGGAAAACGAAAAAGAAACGAAACAACGCATTCTTGACGCCGCTGCCGAACTTTTCGGGGAACGCGGGATGGCCGCGGTAAGCACAGCCGAAATTGCAGAGAAGGCCGAAATCAACAAGGCCATGATCTTCTACTATTTCGGCTCGAAGGAAAAACTCTACCGTGCGTCGCTGAAGGCATTGTTCTCCGAACTCACCGGAACCATTCTGGATACACTCGCGGGAATAGAGCCCGGGCTGCCGACGATCGAGGCTTTTGTGCGGGCGCATATCGGTTTTTTTTTGAAACGCCCGATTATGGTAAAATTCATTATCAGGGAATTGCTCACGAATGAGGGCAGTCCGGATTTTCTTTTCTCCGAGGGGAACGAGCGGTTTTTCGGTATCCGCGAGAAGTTGGTCGAATCTTTCACCATCGGGATGGAACGCGGGGAAATCCGCAATGTCGATCCCATTCACACAGCGGTGAACATCATTAGCATGGACATTTTCTTTTTCCTCGGCAAACCGATCGTAAAGCTTATAAACAAAGATGTAGATATCGATGAATTCGGGCGAAACAGGGTTAATCATATCATTGATCTTCTTATGAACGGATTACGTAAACAACCGGAGTAATCGTATGAAAAGAAAGTATCTGCTCTTTCTTTTTGCATGCCTGGCTCTGACCGGGAAAACAGCCTTTGGGGAGGTATGGACACTCGACCGGGCGGTCAGCGCGGCAGTTGCCGCATCCAACAGCGCGGCGGTGAACCGTCTTGACGCCAACGGAGCCAGCATAGATGCTTCCTCGGCGAAAATGAACTGGTATCCCACACTCTCTCTGACCGGGAGCGCAGGGTATGTGAACAAGGTTATGGAAATAAACCTGCCGGGGAACACCATTCAATTCGGCGGGAACGACAGCTATGATTTCAAAGTCAGGCTCAATCAGCTTCTCTATGACGGCGGTCGTCTGAACGCGCTCCGTGAGGCGGGAACATACCGCTCGGAAATGAACCTTCACCAGGCCGAAGCCAGCGAACTCGCGGCGGAATTCCAGGCAAAAGCGGCATTTTTCAGTATTGCAGCATCTCAGGAGAATGTCAAAGCCGCGGAACAGTCAATTCTGGAGGCAAAAAACCATCTTTCGGATGTAACAGCCCTTCGCGGGCAGGGAATGGCGCTTGAGGACGATGTCATCGCAACCAGGCTGCTCATCTCGCAGGCGGAGATGAGTCTGGTCACGCAGCAGGCAAATCTCGAACGCGCCAGATCCACATTCCGCAAAGTTATGGGATTACGACCGGATGAAGAAATCACGATCGGGCTGAGTGATAAAGATAGTGCGGATATTGATTCGGCAAGCGCGGATGAGGCATTCAAAAACAGGCCGGAATTCAAAGCATATACGGCGTCTCTGGCGGCTTCGGAAAAAACCGCGCGGAGCGTTCGGGCGGATTTGTATCCCAGCATCGGCTTTTCGGGTTCCTACAGTTATGGAAAACCGGGATTGAATACCCCGGAAAACAAATGGATGACCTACCTGTCCGGCGGGGTTTCGATGAACTGGACATTCTGGGACTGGGGAAGAGTGAACCGTGAGGTGGAAAAAGCCGAAATCACCAGTCAGAAAACCATAAAAAACCGTGACGATCTCAAACTGACAGTCGCCCAGCAGGTTTCCGATGCGTTGACCGCTTACCGGGAAGCCAAAGAGCGGGCCAGGCTCGCCAGTGAATCGGCGGATTTCTCGAAACGTCATCTGGACACGGTCACAAAATCTTTCAAACAGGGCACAACCACCGAAAATGATTACGATACCGCTCATACGCTCTATACACGATCGCTTTACGACAGCGCCGCATCCGGGTTCGCGGTTCAGATCAGCGCGGCGCAGGTGGAATATGTTCTCGGAATCAGATATACGGGAGGGAAACATGATTAGAATAACAGCGCTCCTTTTGAGTTTATCCCTTGTCTTTCTTCCGGGATGCTCGAAAAAAGCGGAAAAGTCTTTTTCCGGTTCCGGCATCATCGAGGCGACCGAAGTCATTGTGAGCGCTCAGGCGAGAGGAGAACTCCTTTCGGTAGACCTCCAGGAAGGCGACCATGTCAAAAAAGGCCAGATCCTTGCTTCGATCGATGTAAAAGACCTGAAACTCCAGCGCGAGGCCACAGCGGCGAGCCTGGATGAACTCGAGTGGAACGGGAAAACGATCGAGCAGGATATCGCCCAGGCAGCCGAGGCAGTGCGTCAGGCCTCGCTGAGTCTCGATAATCTTAAAATAACCCGTGACCGCATCGCCAATCTTTACGCGGAAAACGCCGCGACGAAAGACCGTCTGGACAAAGCGGAAACCGAGTATTCGCTGGGACAATCCCGTCTCGAGGCAGCCAAAAAACAGCTCGCAGGAATAAAAACCCGTCTGAGCACGCTCGGCGCTACCCGGAAGAAGACGACCGACACGCTCAAGGTTCTCGATAATCAGATCGGGAAAGAACGTGTGCTGAGCCCGCTGGAAGGTCTGGTCATAACGAAATCCGCCGAAACGGGCGAAGTGGTGAATTTCGGCTCTCCTGTATGCACCATTGCGGATATGTCCGATGTCTGGCTCATGATCTATGTCGGAGAGAATATGTTGGGCAAAATAAAAGTCGGGGGGAAAGCCCGGGTGCGGATAGATTCGAATCCGGATCGATCTTTTGAAGGCGCAGTCACCTGGGTTTCTCCGAAGGCGGAATTTACCCCCAAGAATGTACAGACCAGGGAATCACGGGTGGATCTGGTGTATGCGGTGAAAATCACCATGCCGAATCCCGAAGGAATTTTCAAAATAGGGATGCCCGCCGAGGCTTATATCGAGGGATTATGACATGGAAGCAGTGAATGTGCGCGCTCTTCATAAAACCTATGGCGGAATCGAGGCGCTGAAAAATCTCTCGTTCACCGTAGAGAAAGGAACCATGTACGGCCTTATCGGGCCGGACGGCGCCGGGAAGTCCACGTTTATGCGGATTGCCGCATGTCTGCTTTTCCAGAGCGGGGGCAGTGTCGAAATATCCGGGTATGATACGCTGAAACAGGCGAAAGAAGTGAAAAAAGTCATCGGATATATGCCCCAGCGGTTCAGCATGTATCCCGATCTGAGCGTCATGGAAAATCTGGTGTTTTTTGCCGAGCTTTTCGGGGTGCGCAAAAAGGAGCGGGAAACACGCATCGAACAGCTCCTCGCTTTTTCGCGTCTGGGGCCGTTTGTGAAAAGACGGGCCGGCGATCTTTCGGGCGGCATGAAACAAAAGCTTGCCCTCTCCTGCACATTGATCCATACTCCCGAAATCCTGTTCCTCGACGAACCCACCACGGGAGTTGATCCGGTATCAAGAAGGGAATTCTTTCACATTCTGGCCGATATCAAAAAAGGCGGCACCACCATCGTGATGTCGACTCCTTATATGGACGAGGCCGAGCGGTGCGAGAGGGTGGGATTCATCGACCTTGGAAATCTCATCCGCGAGGGCGCCCCCGCCGATTTCCCGGGACAGTTCCGGCACCAGATACTCGCTGTCCGCGGCCCGGAGATAGTGAAACGCGCCCGACGGCTGGACTTCCCTTCCCTTGTGTTGAGCAAGAAGACCTTCGGAGACCGTATTCATCTCACCGTAGAGGACGCCGAAGCCGCAGTTCCGGTAATCAGAAGTTTTCTTGCGCAGAACGGGATCGGAAACATTACGGTCGAACGCACCGCTCCTTCGATGGAAGATATTTTCGTGGAGGATATGACCCATGCCCGATGAACATTCCATCGTAGTCCGTGAACTATCGAGGAAATTCGGAGATTTTACCGCGGTTGACCGCATTTCGTTCACGGTTGACCGCGGCGAGGTGTTCGGATTTCTCGGGGCAAATGGCGCGGGGAAAACCACCGCGATCAGAATGCTGAACGGGATACTCCGCCCTACTTCCGGCTCCGCGACGGTCGCGGGGTACGATATAGCAAAAGAACCGGAAAAAGTCCGCCTCAATATCGGATACATGTCCCAGAAATTCAGCCTCTACGAAGATATGACTGTCGAAGAAAACCTCTCTTTCTTCGGCGGGGTATACGGCATGAGCCCCCGTGATGCAGGCGAAGCGAGGGCGCGCCTCTACGACCGGCTCAGCCTCGGAGATATCCGCAACCGGCTCACCGCCTCTCTGCCGGTCGGATGGAAACAGAGGGCGTCTCTGGCGTGCGCCATACAGCATAATCCGCAGATCATCTTCCTCGACGAGCCGACCGGCGGTGTCGACCCGGTAAACCGAAGGGCGTTCTGGGATATTATCTATGAACTCTCCGAACAGCAGGTAACCATTTTTGTCACCACCCACTATATGGATGAGGCGGAATACTGCGGCCGGATTTCCATCATGCATTCCGGAAAAATACTGACCATCGGCAGCCCGACCGAGCTGAAACAAAAGTACGGGCTTCCGACCATTGAGGATATTTTTGTGAATCTTGCGGGAGGCCGTTCATGATACGACGTCTCTTTGCCATCATCCATAAGGAAATCAATCATATCCTCCGTGACCCGAAGACATTGATGGTTCTTTTTCTCATGCCGGCGACCATGGTCGTGTTGTTCGGTTTCGCGCTCAACATGGATATCACGCATATTCCCGTTGCTGTGATCGATCACGATAACACCCCCGAATCGCGGGCTTTCATCCGGGCGTTCACCGGATCGAAATATTTTACCGCCGCTTACCGGATCGACGATGTCAGCGAGGTGGAAAATCTTTTTAAAAACCGTTCGATCAAAGCGGCTATTGTGATACCCAATGGATTCGGAAAGGATTTCACCACAAGGCCGGAAGTCGATTATCAACTTCTTGTCGACGGTTCCGATCCGACCTACGGACAGGCGGTGACCAATTATGCGAGCGCAATAGCCACTTCATATTCGCTGAGCAATCCGGGAGCGGCGCGTCTCGTTCCCATAGAAATCAGGGATGTTTTCCTCTATAATCCCGATCTCAAGGGTTCGAATTTCATTACTCCCGGTCTTGTGGCAGTGATTCTGATGATGGCCTGCGCGCTCCTTACCTCGATCACCATCGCACGTGAAAAGGAAACGGGCACGATGGATGTGCTGACCGTTTCACCGGTGCGCCCCATCGAGATCATGGTCGGCAAGGTTATTCCCTATGTCGGCGTTTCGCTGATCGACGCCGTGTTCATCATCGTATTTGCAAAGCTTGTGTTTAACATACCCTTGCGCGGCGATCTCGTGCTCCTCCTCGGATTGAGTGTCGTTTACGTTTACTGTGCGCTGGGAATCGGGCTGTTCATTTCCAGCATCGCCAAAACCCAGCAGGTTGCCATGATGGCGGCGCTTGTCGCTACCATTATGCCTTCCATCCTTCTTTCCGGATTCATGTTTCCCATTTTCAGCATGCCCGCTCCCATACGGATAATAACCTATCTCGTGCCCGCGAAATATTACCTTGAAATCATCCGCGGCATCCTGCTCAAATCGAGCACATTCGGCATACTGCAGAACCAGGTGCTGTTCCTCGCGATTCTGGGAACGGCTTTCATAGTAATCGCGTCTCTTCGTTTCAAAACCAGGGTCAATTGATGAAAGCGCTCAAATACATCATCAAAAAAGAATTTATCCAGCTCCGTCGCACACGGTCGATGATCGGCATCGCTTTGGTTATGCCGATCGTTCAGCTGGTCATCCTCGGCTTTGCGGTATCGGGAGATGTCATCCATGTCCCGACCGCTCTGATCGACCTTGACAACTCGCCCATGAGCCGGACCCTTGCGAATAAGTTCGATAATACGCGCTATCTCGAAATCAAATTCCACTCCCGCGACCACCGTGACAGCGACCGGTATCTGGAGGAAAATAAAGCGATTATCGCCATAACCATCCCCCATGATTTCGAGCGGGATATCGCACGGGGGAAACGTCCGGCCATCATGATAAAAGCCGACGCGCAGAACACCAATATCGCGCTGACCGGCTCCGGATATGTCCGAAGGATTCTCCAGTCCTGGCTTACCTCGCTTTCCCCCGGAGGAGAAATCCCCATCGCCCTGCACACGATCAACACCGAAAGCCGTGTATGGTATAATCCCGAGCTGAAACAGACCTGGTTCATGGTTCCGGGAATACTGGTTCTTCTGGTTACCATCATCACCATGCTCCTCACAGGATTTGCCATCGTCCGGGAACGTGAGATGGGAACGCTGGAACAGCTCATGGTCACCCCGATCACACGGACAGAACTCATCCTGGGGAAAACCATCCCCTTTGCGGTGCTGGGCATGGTGGATATGATGCTTGCGCTCTTTGTCGCAAAAATCATCTATCAGATACCGATCGCAGGCTCCCTCTTTCTTTTCTTGGGGCTGTCGCTCATCTATCTCTTCTGCACTCTCGGATTGGGGATACTGGTATCGACTGTCGCCCGCACTCAGCAGCAGGCGCTTTTCCTCGACTGGTACATTCTGGTGTTCTGCATCATCATGAGCGGCTTTTTCCTCCCCCTGGAGAACATGCCGAAACTCATCTATTATCTAACCTATATCGATCCCGTCCGGTATTTTATGACCATCGTCCGCGAGCTATTCCTCAAAGGCTCCGGAATGTCGGCGCTCTGGGAGCCTACGGTCGCGCTCGTTATTCTGGCGGTGATCCTTATGACCTCCGCTATAATACGGTTGAACAAGAGATTGGGATGAAACTCACCCCCCTGCCCCTCTCTGTCCATCCCTTTGGGGGGTCAAGATAGATTCCATCCACTAAATGTTTTCCTGGTTCCCCGCTAAATTATGGATTGGAAAACCGGCGGTCGATGTGCTATTTTAGGAGCATAGTGAAAAATACTTGATTGAATGGAATCACCGCTTCTCTTAAACTCACCTCTTGGTCTCCTCTCTATACTAGAGAGGAGATAACTCATTGCGAGCCTTATAATTCTCCCCCTCTATAGCATAGAGAGGGGGGGGTGAGTTTCGGCGGGAAAGAAAATAACGGCATTTAGACTTTTTCACAAGACTTTTAGAGGGACAGATAATTATGTCCCTTTTATCTTGATGATTTGCTGAAAATGGAAAACGATGATTCCGAATTTGTTTCGGGATCGGTTTCTTTGGAGGTTCATTGTTTTTCGATATCATGTTCGTCTCCTTCCATGGCATCATGGAAGTCCTTATCATCGGCATCGGCGGATATATCATCATTGCCGGGCTCCGTCCGCAGTTCAACGCCATGGATTTTCTCACCCGTATGCTGATACGGTTTACCCTTCCTGCGCTCGTTTTCTCCAATCTCGCAAAGAAATTCGATCCGGGAAATACCGAATACTGGTGGATTTTTCCCCTTCTTGCCGTAGCGGGAAATGTTGTGGGTGCGCTCTTTGCCTGGGCGTATGTTTCAGCGGACCGGTCGATAAAAAACCGGGGTGAATTCATGGCTCTCGTATCACTGCAGAACGCCATTTTCCTTCCCCTGGCGATGGCTCCGGTTCTTTTCGGACCCGACCGTCTGCCGACATTTCTAAATCTGATATTCCTCTACAATTTCCTTTCGGTGCCCGCATTTTTTACTCTCGGGATATGGCTCGTCAACACCCATAAAGGATATCTTGAACGGCTAAAAAGCATTATCAATCCTCCGAACGTTGCCACTGTCCTCGGGCTTCTTTTTGCCCTCACCGGCTGGGGCGCTGCTCTGCCGGAATGGGTCATGCGTCCGATGGCGACATTCGGATCGCTTACCGCACCGCTTTCCACCCTTCTTGTCGGCGGGATCATTATCACCAATCTCCCGAAATCCGGCGCCGGGGAATGGATGGAGCCGATCAAGGCCACCGTGCTCAAATGCCTCATCTTCCCTATCCTCAACTGCATTTTCGTCGTTATCACCCGCCCCCCGGAATGGATAGCCCTTTTCATTATCCTGGAATCGGTGATGCCCTCGGCCATGCTGATACCCCTTGTCGCAAAACAGGTAGAGGACAAGCAGCGGATGATCGCCGCCGGGATTCTGCTCACCTCGCTGGTAAGCATTATTACCATCCCCCTGTTCATGGGCGTTTACGGGGTGTTATACCGTTAGAGTTGCGAGAAAAACAATGCTCCGGCATTGAACGGGCATTTCCATCACTAAAGATGCGCAGCCATCGAAGAGTATACCTCTGAATAATTTTCGATAATCAACAAATGATATATCGTATTTTGGAGACAAGCCTCTCACGGGATTAGTCTTGCTTTTTCCCCGTTGTATTTTCATATATTACCTCTCATTCGAATTTACCATACGCATTATATCCATCCGATACCATAACCGATAGTTCAACCATCACCTGTAAAAGGAGGTTATCGTTGAGTTCACACAGGAGAACAACCCGCCGCACGGCTCTCAAAACCGGGCTTGCGGCCGCAGCCTCATCCGCATTGATTTTCACGGAATCGGAAGCAGCCCTTCCGCAGGATATAAAACCGAAGGCTCCTGGCGAAACCAGGGTGGTGTTCCTCGGGGGCGATGTCCTTCATAATTTTTTAGCGCAGGAGCCAGCATTGAGAAGCACCTGCGAACGGGCGGGATGGAAATTCCTGTCCACTCATGATGCCCGCGCTGTCACACCGGAACTTCTCCGCGATACCGATCTTTTGATGATTCAGCGCTGGAACGGTTCACAGCCCGGATATGTCCCGGGGCCGATCGCCGAAGAGGCGGGTACCGATGACGGTTACATGAGCGACGAGCTTGAGGATGCGATTGTCGACAATGTCCGTAACCGGGGAATGGGATTCATGAGCCTGCACTGCACTGTCTGGGCGATGCAGAAAAAGAAATTCACCGAACTTCTCGGGGTAAACGCCATCATCCACGGGCCGCTGCAGCCGGAACATCTTCATAATTTCAATCAGAGTCACCCTATCACTCAGGGTATGAAAGAGTTCGATCTGCCGCTTGATGAAAATTTCGGGGTAGAGTTGAATAATAAAAACGCCGTTCCTCTCTACGAAATTACCGGATTTCTGGATAAACGCCACGATATCGGAGGCTGGTGCATCGAGCAGGGAAAAGGCCGCGTGGTCGGTCTTCTCGCCGGTCATACCTATTTCGCGTATCAGGACCCGAATTACCTGCAGCTCTACTGGCGCAGCGCGCACTGGGCGATGAGAAAAGAAATTCCGCGATCAAAATGACAGGAACAAAAATATAGATAATAGACATGATTTACAAGATGTTACATGATTATGAGACTTTATTTATCTTTTCTTGTCAATCATGTAAATCCTGTCAAATTAATCTTATATCTGTTTCGAGTCCAAATCATATAAGGGGGAACAATGAATAAAGTTGAGGTTATAGAAGGCATACGGCTGGTATCCATTCCGGCGGGAAGTTTTCAGATGGGTCATGTGTATCGGTACGATCCCGCGCTTTCCGAACGGGTGAATGCGTATTATCCCGATGAACAGCCGGTGCACAAGGCGGTGGTGAAAGCTTTCCAGCTCGGGGAGACCCCGGTTACCCAGGGACAGTACAAGAAGATTACGGGGGTCAATTTCTCAAAATTTACCGGCGACGACAACCTTCCGGTAACCAATCTCGGCCCGATGGAGATTATCCTGTTCTGCAACAAGATGAGCAAAGCCGCCGGGCTTGCGCCGTGTTACGACGAAAAAACGAGAAAATGCGATTTCACCAAAAACGGTTTCCGTATGCCGACAGAAAAGGAGTGGGAATACTCCTGCCGCGCCGGCACGACAACTCTCTTCTACACAGGAAATACCGAAAAAGACCTTGACAAGGCCGGCTGGTATTTGGGCAACAGCGGCGGCCGGACCCATCCGGTAGCGCAGAAACAGCCGAACGACTGGGGACTTTACGATATGCACGGGAATGT
>JBAYHX010000072.1:0-10275 GCA_041665965.1 Candidatus Latescibacterota bacterium | reverse complement strand
TAACTGTGTTTAACTTCCCATTTAACAAGTATTTCCTCGCTCGTATCCCATCCTAAACCCGGTTTCTGAGTCAAAGAAAAATATCCGTCACGGATACAAAAGGGCTCGGTGAAGAATGCCGTCCGTAAAGGATTGGGATTGATGTCCCATTCCAGAAAGGGATTCTGCGTGAGTGAAACCAGATGCGCGGTTGCAGCCATACCGGGCGCAGATCCCAAAAAATGCGGCCAAAGCTTCTTCCCCTGTTTTTTCGCCAAATCCATGAGACGAAGAGCATCGGAAAAACAACAGTTTTTTACAACCGACGGCTGGATGCTATCGAGCGCCAGTGAAGATTGATTCAATGAAAGGCCGCCGTCGCCTTCGTTTACAAGACTGTTCCCCGGCGGAATAAGGAAGTTTTCTCCTGCGGAAATGGGAATGACGGAAAGAGAATGCAGTTCAGTGTATCGGTATTGTTCCTCGATTGTCAATGGTTCTTCGAGCCATACGATACCGTTATCCTGCAAATACTCCATCCATTGCAAGGCAGTATCAAATGTCCAGTTCCGGTTGACATCCACAGCAATTTTTCCCTCTGAACCAAGAATCGACCGCAGCCGGCTGATATTCATTTTGTCTTCATCGTCACCGTAGCCGAGTTTCAGTTTAAAGGTATCGATCCCGAGGTCAAGCGCTTCTTGGATTGCATCGATCGGGAAAGGGGGATTCAGACCGCTGCCGTACATTTTTACATGTGTTTCGGAAGAATCGGAAAAGAGTTTGTTTACAGGAAGCCCGCACATCCTGCCCTGCATATCCCAAAGGGCAATCTCTACTGCACAGACCGCCTGCAATAACGGTCCCAGAGTCGAGGACTGGAGCGCTGCACGGTACTGTTTGTTCCATATCTCTTTGACGAATCCCGGAATATCCTCTATCACCCTGCCCAAAATCATGGGAAATATTCCGTGAGTGAAAGCGGCAACACGCTCCCACGGCGCCCAGAGAGGAAAATTTATCCAGCTCTCCCCCATCCCTGCGAATCCCTCGGCGCAGGTAAGATTTATAACAACCGCCTGACGGTGAGTCATTACCCCGAAGGTAGTCCGATACGGTTTTTCAAGCGGGGCTCTGAGGTGATAGACCCGCGCTTCCGATAGCGTCATGGGTATAAGGGTTTTTGGTGTCATGAAATACTCCTGCTGATTTTTTTAAGAGCCTTTATAACCTCATCAATCTCAATTCCATCCATGTCCCTTTCAGAAGAAGCCACGATAGTTACCCTGCTGCCGAGAGGTCTCCAGACTGCGGGATCGGACAGCCCGAAAAGAACCACTGACGGTGTCCGTGCGAGCGCGGCCAGATGGCTCACCCCCGAATCATTTCCGAGATAGAATGAAGCGCTGCTAAGAATATCAAAGGCATCCCGCAACGTTTCAGGCATGGCTCTTCCGTACCGTGAGGGAATTCGGGCAGGAAGCCCTCTCTCAATTTCAGCCGGACCAAGGAGAAACACCACTTTTTCCGGATCAGTCCAGAAATCGGCAATTTCAAAAAATCTTTCTAATGGCCACATTTTGGGAATTCCTCCGCTGCCGGGATGAATCACCAGAGCACCGGTGTTTCTTTTTGAAGCAGATTCCAAAACCGGAGAAGGGAATTCCGCAGGAAGAACAGAGGGCGTTTCGAGAATAGAAAGAAGATGAGATGTGATATGATCATGAAAGCCCTCCGGCAGACGGGGGTCAAAGACACGACAGTACCCTGCGCCTGCCCGGAGCACCTTCCGGGTAATACATTCCGCATTCCCGGACGAAAAAAAATATACCCGTTCGAATCCGGAAAAATAATCCCTGAGAAACCCGGTGGTTCCACTCTCCGAGAATAGAGTCGAGAATCCGGCCTCGTCAATGGAGTGGAATCCTGAGTACTCCCCGGTCAGAGCAGCGGCTTCGAGCATGGCCGAGTTCCCGAGAATATGGAGTTCGGCTTCCGGGTAATACCTTTTCAGATGAGAGCCGACCGGAAGGGTCAGAATCGAGTCGCCGAGCCCTCCGGTGCGGACGAGAAGTATCTTCACTGTATTTCCAGATCATCCTTTTCCGGCAGCTTCGGGAATACCGCGTGCGGCTCGGTCTGGTACCAGAAAGCTGTCGAGGAGATGTCATCCTGAAGGGGAAGGTATCTTCCGCCGGAGCGCCAGCCGAGAGCCTGTATGGTGACTTTCAGATCCTTCTCGAACCTGACAGGGTCCATGATGTGCCACCGGTACAGTCCGAAGCGCTGCTGGACATCGTAGTGGCCGTCTCCCCGTATCACCTGGGAAAGCCCCGAATAGGGCGTCGTGAATTCATGGTATTGAACCGTTCCGTCCGGCGCCTTGGCGTCGAAGTCGTAGGAACCGCAGAAATAATCCTCGGTGCCGGTGCCGCAGATGGTAGGGAACTGCTTGTCGCCGTCGATGAAGAATTTGATCTCTCCCTCACCCCACCAGCCGTTGTTGTTCACTCCCCAGGCAAGATAGGTACCGACATACTGTCCCCAGCCTTTGACACCATCGAGAATGGTATACACATCCTTGTAAGGAAGCGGATTGACACGGCGGAACTGGGCATGTAAATATCCCGTGTCTTTCGGTACATCTGTCAGCGTGTAATCGATCTGGTAGTAAAGGGTCATGGGGTTATCGTCTATGTTCTCGAACGTTATCCGGCACGATTTGCGGAATGGCATCTCCCAGTAGCAGTTAAAGGCGCTGCCGGGATTCACACAGACTGCCAGAGAGGTAAGCTGGGAATACCTGCCCCAGCCGCAGGCGAAAAAGTCGCCGACCGGCGCTTCCACGGACGGCTCCTTCTCGCCGTCCCAGTAGATTCGAACGATGGAATAGCGCCATGTACCGGCGGGAGTCATCCAGATGTGCTGAATTGCCCCGGGTCCCTGAATGTCTGCAATAGTAAATGTCTGTTTGCTTTCGATGCGTATCGAGGGAGAGATTTTCCATCCCTGGCCAAGCTCACGGGAAGCGTTTGAGCCCGTTCCCAAAGTCGCCATTCCTCCTTTGCCCTTCTCGCCGGTAAAATTCTCCGGACTTATCGAACGAGTCTGAGCATGTGAAAGATTAGAAAGGGAACCCATACTCATGCCGAGGCCATTGAACGGCATTTCCTCCGCAAACAGGCAGGGTTTAATGCACCATCCCATCATTGCCGCAAACAGCACTAAACTCTTCATTCCATGCCTCCTTGGGAAAAAGTGTAGAATGTCCAACATGAGGTTGCAATAATTATCGTTATATGGTATGTTTCTGTGCAAATTCGCAAAGTTGGGAAAGAGCCAATAAACTACCCCGCAGCAGAGCTGCGAGGTATCCAAAGATAATCCCCCTGTCACCTTTGGTGACATCCCCCTTATTAAGAGGGATAAAAGAGAACTACTTTCCCTCTGCCACTGATGTCGGTTACCTCCCTTGCGGGGTCCCCGCTCGTACGCAGTAAGAGTGGGGTGTAATAAGGGGAAATGCCGCAAGCAGGGGGAATTCAACCCTAAGAGATTAAATAAACATACCCGTTACACCAAAACGATCGTCCCTTTGAATATCACTGACATCATGCATGACAAAAAAGCAAAAAAATGCCGATATGTCAACGGGAAAACAAGTTTATAAAGGGTAAGGACAACAGTATGAAACGAAATCATGTATTTATCCTGTGCACTCTTATTTTCCCTCTCTTTGCATTTTCTGTAAAAGCTGCCGAAAATCTTATTCTGGAGAACACATTTCTCAAACTCGAATTTAATGCCGATAGTGGCGCCCTTTCGAGCATGGTCAACAAAAAAAGCGGCTCGGAATATATCAACAGGGCTTCGGGCTATCCCCCCTTTGTCCTGGATGTCACGCCGGCAAACCGGAGCTGGTTTATAAAAGATTATTCGCTCGGTGAGTTCGGCGGCTTCTCACTGGCCAACCCTGAAAGTATCGGATTGGTTCCGGGCGATATACAGAGGATACGGAACGGCAGTATAACCGCAGGGAAAATTACCTCGGCATCTTCCGGGAAAACGCTCACCTGCACCTACAACATTCCTCCATCGATCAGTGTTATCACGACAGTGACTATCCGTGATGATTCGCCTGTTACCATCTGGAAAATCAGGGTAAGGAATGATCCTTCGAAACAGCCGAAGGAAGACCTCCGCCTTTTCCGGGTGGCGTTCCCCGTGATTGAAGGTCTCGCTCTCGGGAAAAATCACGCCGATGATTTCCTCGCCCGGCCATTCGTCCAGGGGCAGCTTATCCCCGATCCGGCATCTTATTCCTTTTTCACCCCGACAAATTGGGCAAAACGTGACAATGTTCTGACCTACATCGGCTGGGCCTGTATGCCCTGGCAGGATCTTTATGATTCCGGCGGCGGTCTCTATCTCGCCAGTTATGATCCGACCTTCCAGCAGATCGACCTGGAAACCTTTCCGGATAAAGGCAAGGAGTCAATAACCATGGATATCCGCACCCTCGCGCCTTTGTATCCGGGGCAGTCCTGGGAGTCCCAGGAATTCGCGGTCGCTGTCCACGATGGCGATTGGCACTGGGCTGCCGACACCTACCGTGAAAAAAGCAGCGTTTTGTTGAAACCTGTTCCAAAGCCGGAGTGGGTGCGTGAAGCTGACGGCTGGTTCGGGACAGGCGTGCCAAATTACAAATATGAAGACTTGCCCGCCATGTATGAACAGGCGCAATGGCTTGGACTGAATTATCTTCAGATCTGGTCGGAGATGCTTGAGCCGGTTGATGAAAACGGCAAGCGGAAGGGGTATTACTGTTTCTTTATACCCGATGCTGCCCGCGGGGGCGAACAGGGAATGCGTGAAGGGGTTCGGAAAGTACGAGCGGCAGGCGGTCATATCGGCTTCTATTCCAACGCCTGGACATTTGACGCCACTCTTCCGGCCTCGCTGCTCAAATACCATGAGCAGATTCCATCTGATGTAAAACTTCCCGACTGGTGGAAGGAATTCCGCGCCCACTCATCGGTGTATCCCGATGGTACCCGCGAGGCGGGAAACTATCTGGACGGCTATGCCGGGATGTGCGTGGGAGCGGAAGGCTGGCAGGATTACCTGAAATACTGGATTGTGGACAAATATGTCCGTGATTACGGCGTCGATACCTGGTATGTAGACAGCTTTCCTGTGACCATGTTCGGCGCGGCGCGGGTTTGTTTCTCCACCGAGCACGGGAGCGAGCGCCCCCACGGCGTGGGACGCGGCTGCCTTGAACTTCTGCGGAAACTAAAAGAAGGATCATCGGGTACGGTGAATCTGGCCATCACTTCAGAGACAGTTTCCGACGCCCTTACGCAGTATCAGAGCCACGCTCTCGGGCTGGAACTGGTGGGCGACCTGATGAACTACCCCAAACCGGAGATTTTTGCTTACACTTTCCCGGAGTTTCCTATCTTCAGCGGCACGTGCGACAACTATTTCGGCGTGAAGGATTACTACCCCGGCGAAAAAACAAAGTTCACTCATGAGGACAGCCTGAACCGGGTTTTCCTCATCGGCAACCGCTTCGATGTTATCGGTTACCCGCTCCAGAAGGACAGCTCCTACTGGCTGCATGTGAAGAAGCTCATCGCCCTGCGCCAGGCTATAAAATCGGAACTCCTCTCTTCTCATTTTAAGGATGACATCGGATTGGAAAGCCTTCCATCCAAGGTTGAAGCAAAGATTTTCAGAAATACCGGCGGGAAAAGCCTGACCATCACCCTCCTTGACCGCCGTGACAAAAAAGAGCCTTTTACCCTTACTGTAGATTCCCTGAAACTTGGGGTAAAGCCCCTTCGTACCGCAGTATTGTATACTTTCGACGGTGAAAAAACCATTAGTCTGAAAAAGGCGGCTGGAGGAAAATTGATTCTCGCTCTCCCCGCTCGGAAAGATAATCCGGCTGCGATAATTATCAGGTGAGAAGATTCCATATCTGGAGAACAGGCACATCGCAGAGAAGAAAGTTTATTTATTCATAGCGCTCTCTAACTCACCCCTTAGAGAGGGTATAACCCGGATCTGCATGATAGATAATGGATTAGGAAAATCATAGGATTCCCCCCTTGTCAGTTTATTGGAGAGGGTGAATGTGGTGAGGGTATCTTTTCTTTCTTTGCAGGGTCAACAATAATTACGTTATTTATTGTTATATCCCATCCTGTTTCATTGCGGACAGCTTTGTTCTGCGCACCGGTCTATATCAATCAACAGGGATAATTTTACAAGGTTTCTGAAACTATCATTAAACTTATTCCAGCGATTATTCGTCCTATATAATAGTATCTTCGCTATGCTTCTTCACATTTTCAAGGCGCTTTAATGAAAAAATCACCGAAAGGCTGCATCATGATAGAAAGAAAATATTTTCCGTTTTTCCAGATTTCAGCAGGATTAGTGTTTTTTATTTTAGCCGTCTTCTCCGGTTGTTCATCCCGGCAGTTTGTCGTTTCTCAGAAAGATGAAAATATCACCAAAGAATTCAGAACGTATTCCGCTGATTACGATACTGTATGGAACATCGTGCGCAGGACAGTATCCGACTATCGGTTCCAAAATGATCAGAAAGAAAAAGGACTTCTTCAGACGTATTGGAGATCAAGATTTATAAAGGAAAAGGGAAGGTTGCACGATAAAGACGATTATCTGCATGGGAACGCGGTAGAGAACAGGGGCGATGATATTCCCCAGAGACAGATGGGAGATTTCGAACTGAAGGAGCGGCTGAGTATCCTTGTCGATAAAAGCACAGACAGCACGACAACGGTTACGGTGGCGTATCATTTTAAAGTCATCAACGCATCTCATGGTGTAGGTCCGGAAGTTGAAAGTGATACCGCACCCTTTGCAAGTAAATCTTACTCACCCTGGGATTTTTACACCAAGGAAGAACACAAGATTTTAGAAAAAGTTAGCGAAATACTCAAGGATAAACAGGCAAAGGAAGCCTCAAAGTGATTCGCATACTGTGATCCTCAACCTGAAAATGGGGATTCATAATCTTATATTCCATTGACCTTTCAAGCCTCTCAGAGAGCGAAACCATTAATTCGAAATAACATTCGGTACATTTACGGTCAATTCATATTTAATTGGTCCGGCCGCTTCCCGGATGAGGAATCTCATTTCCCAACATCTCCATTTATACTATGTTCTTCGCTTGACAGCCGTTCTCTGTCTCAATATATTTTCATTCAAATCAAACCACGAAAAGCACGAACTGCACGAAAATCCTTTTTTTTACCCTTTCGTGACTTTCGTGTGGTTCGTGGTTCATTCATTAAATTGGTTTTAAGTTCTATATTTTTTACACGTACCAGCCTTTTCAGAGTAAAATAGATGCATAAACCTCTCCATTCCACTACTACAGACTGTCTGAGAAAGATTATTTTTTCCGAGGCTTATCATGAAGGTGATCGGCTGCCGACAGAACCCCTTCTCGCAAAAAACCTTGGGGTTTCACGGGCGACACTGCGTGAAACTCTGAAACAACTGGAAAGCGAGGATATCCTCTACCGTTTGCATGGCGTCGGAACATTTGTAAAGAACCACAATCCGAAAATTGCACTGAACCTCTCCATACCAAGAAGCATAACGGAAATAATCGAATCCCTGGGATTTATTCCGGGGACTGCTTCCATGAAAGTGCAAACGGAACTGGTATTTCCGGATGACGTGAGCAGGCTGAAAATCGAACCCGGATCAACTATCGTACGAATAGAGAGAGTGCGCACCGCAAACAGCCAGCCTGTCGCCTACACAATCGATATTGTGCCGTCCTGGATTATGAAACAATATCCTGTACGGAATGGTGACGAGAATTATTCACTCATCAGCCACTTAAAAACATATTGCGGGATTCAATTTGCAGAATCCCGATCCATTCTCATGCCTCTCCACAATGTTCTCAACGTCGCCGATAAACTGGAAATCGAACCGTCTTCCCATATTCTTTTTTTCGAGGGTATCGACTATTCGGTCGAGGGCTATCCGGTGATCCTTTCGAGGGAATATTTTGTGCCCTGGATATTCAGGTTTAACGTGAAACGAACGACCTGACTGCTTACATGTCATATAGTTATGCATTATATTATTCCTTCCATTTTCATAGTATCATACACGATGACTGATATATTTATGTATAAACCAGGACCGGTTCTATCCTGTTGAGGAGACATAGACTTATCAATACGATTTAAATTATCTCTGAATTTCGCTTTATGATAGAGCGTAGAGAATATATGACGAATCGAATAAATAATCCCGATCAACTCTTCTGTGATGAACAAGGAATCATTTCCCACCAAAATTCATTTTTACCCATAAGGGAACACTTTCCATGCCATGGCCTGTCTTAACTACCTATAAAAAAGATAAGCTCAGAGAAATCGCCTTCCCCATCGGAGGTATCGGAACGGGAACAGTATCGCTGGGCGGAAGAGGGAATCTCCGCGACTGGGAAATCATGAACCGTCCCTCGAAAGGTTTTGCCCCGGAATTTGGCTTTTTCGCCCTTTGGACAAAAAAAAGAGGCGAAAAGCCTGACACCCGGATTCTGGAAGGAGTGATCCCCCATCCAAATTCAGGTCAGAGAGGAGTTCCCGGCCTGACATCGGGAATTCCGCGATTCCGCCATACCGTATTTCATGCGGCGTATCCCCTCGCAAGCATCGAACTCAGTGACCCTTCGGTTCCAATCGACATTACGCTGGAAACGTTCAACCCTCTGGTTCCCCTCGATCCGGACAAATCCGGGCTGCCGATTGCCATGTTTCGGTTCACCCTCTCCAATCCGTCTGACAAATCTGTCGAAGCCTCCATTGCCGCCTCGCTGCAGAATTTTATCGGGAATGACGGTGTCGAACGGTTTCCGGCAAATCCCACACATGAGTATCGAGTGGGAAAGGGATTCTCCGGACTTTTTTTGAGCGCAGAAATCGCGGAGGGCGACATCCCCCAGAACGGCACGATCGCTCTTGTCACTAATGGAGACAACGTGAGCTATAACCGTCACTGGGCGCGGACCAGTTGGAGAAACGATCTCCTCGAATTCTGGGATGATTTTTCCGAGGACGGAATATTATGCGATCACGATCAGGATGGAGAACGCACTTTCACCGGTTCTCTCGCCTCCTCCACGATGGTGCCGGCTCAAGGACGAAAGGAACTGACCTTTCTCCTCGCCTGGCATTTCCCGAACCGTACCGCACGAGGCTGCGGATGGGAACTTCAACCCGGGGAAAAGGATGGACCGGTCGGCAATTACTACGCCACTCTCTATGAAAATGCCTGGGATGTGGCCGAAAAAGTGTTGCCGAAGCTGCCCGCGCTCGAACGGGAAACAGTTGCGTTTGTAGAAAGCTTCTGCGAAAGCACCCTTCCCCATGCAGCAAAAGAGGCAGCGCTCAACAATGTCTCCACTCTGCGCACTCAGAACTGCTTTCGAACCGCCGACGGGCATTTCTTCGGATTCGAGGGAGTCCTGGACAAAGCCGGCAGTTGTTTCGGGAGCTGCACCCATGTCTGGAACTACGAGACTACGACCGCATTTCTTTTTCCGCAGCTTGCACGGAGTATGCGTGAGGTGGAATTAATTTACAGCACCAACGAAAAAGGTCTCAATACATTCCGCACGTTTCTCCCTCTTCAAAAACTTCGTTCCGATTCGAAACTTTTTGGCGCTGCTGCCGACGGCCAGATGGGTATTATCATGAAACTCTACCGTGAATGGAAGCTGTCGGGTGATGCGCAGTTTCTCGGAAAACTGTGGCCGTCTGCAAAAAGAGCGCTCGCTTTCGCATGGGCAGAGGGAGGCTGGGACGGCGACCGTGACGGTGTGATGGAGGGTGTGCAGCATAACACCTATGATGTGGAATTCTACGGCCCCAATCCCATGATGACCGGCTGGTATCTTGGAGCGCTCCGCTGCGCGGAAGAAATGGCGAAAGCGATGGACGACAGTGAAATTGCCGATACCTGCCGCTCGCTTTTCGAAAAGGGAAGCCGGTGGATCGACCGGAATCTTTTCAACGGGGAATACTATATCCAAAAGGTTCAGCCGCCCAAAGACAAGGAAAAAATCCCGAAAGAGCTATTGGCCGGTATGGGCTCGAAGGATATGGATAATCCCGAATTCCAGGTGGGAACCGGCTGCCTTATCGACCAGATGATCGGCCAGTATATGGCGCACATTGTCGGGATCGGATACCTTGCAAACCCGGAAAACATAAAGAAATCGATAGAGTC
>JBAYHX010000071.1:0-10380 GCA_041665965.1 Candidatus Latescibacterota bacterium | reverse complement strand
GGAAGTTGAGGAGCCACATGCTGTTCCTGCCCCCCGCAAGGGGGGAAGGTGGCCTGAAAGGCCAGAAGGGGGTTATCTTTACTGAATATAAACACATTTAGCGGAGTCATCTCGATAAGCGAATTTGGGAATATAATCCATACTGTGCGAAACCGTTACAGGCATCCCTCCGAACTTTTTTCCTGCTCGACAATTAAACCGTTTATTTATGGCCTTTTTCCAATTCAATGCCGGATAATTCGAGCGGATTGTTATACTCGGCTGCGCTTTTTATGACATATTCCTTGAACGATTTCGGGGTGTTGTAGACCGCGCCCTCGCTCCAGGCAGCGAGAAGCATGTACTCGTATGAAAGATCCCTGGTGGCGGGAATTCTAAAAGCGTGGTTGCCGTTAAAAGATTTGATGAATTTGTACTCTGGATTATAGGTGTCTTTTACAACAAGCGCCGTGCCGACAAACTCGACATGAAGTCCGCCCAGGCCCATGGAATCATCCGGATTCTCGATCAGAGCATCGCCGATGGTGATCACCGTGCCGCCTTTCTGGTAATAGTCGTATTCCTTTCCGTTTTTCCTGATCCCGCATCCGAACATGGTTTTTTGCTCTTCCGGCAGGAATGTTTTATAGGTCACCGTGCAGGTCGAGTAATTCTGGTTTCTGTATGCGGTATAGAGCTGCTCGAGTTCGTAGAATCCTTTGCCCGATTTCCAGTTGAACGTTTTCACCTTTATCATACTGCGCTGGGGGCCGTTAGTTATTGCCTCGAAAGCATACCGGGTATCCGAAATCTGCCCGAGATTGAAATTGTGACGGGTCATCTGTTCGCCCACCTGAGGAGTAAACCTCGGCCGGGAAATCGAGTCCGGGATAGCCGGCGCCTCGAAAAGGCAGATGCCGCCCCCGCCGAAGGAGTTTTCAACGGTCATGATATCGGTTCCGTCATCATACGGTACGAGATAACCGTCGAGATTGTCCTTGTAGAGTTCATAGGCGACAAGTCCCGGTTTCCGTTTGCCGTAAAGATCGCAGTCGGTAGGATACCAGAGTTTCCAGCCCATGTTTTCCGATTCCCAGAAAGGGACCACATGGTGGCTGTAATTGCCGATATTGGCATGGGTGCCGTGGCTGTTCCACCCGCGTTCGGCGAATCCGATGTAGAGGTACATGACTTTGGTCGCCCGCGGAGCTATATCGGTCATAAAGAACAATTCGTCCCAAAGCCCGTCCTTGTCGATATCGTCCAACTGGTGAAAAACGAGGTGGCCGTTCGTTTCCTTTTGATTTATCTGCGCGCCCCTGGCTTTGAAATCTTCCTTCGAAGGCTGCTCATTCGACTTCAGGGAGGGGTCGACAAGAACAACGCGCATCTCCATAAGGTCTTTGATCGGCATCTGGAACCGTGATATGACGACCGGACAATTCTTCCGCTCGAAATCGAGGGGATTTTTCAGTTCGATCCGGATACGGGTTGACGGAGCGAGATCGCCCTCCGTATACCAGCCGTAATTCTGGGCGGAGACACCGGACGCCCCGATTGCCAATGCGAATAGCGAGATAATAAAGCGTCTGCAATTCATTATTCTTTTCCCTCCGTTCAAAATTCATGGTATAAAAGCTTTGGGATGAACCCGCTCCGGACTCTGAGCAGGGCACAAGTATCGATTCCGCTGTAATTATTCAAAAATCAAACCGCCGGAAGTGTTTTTGAATGTATATGAATATTTTTTCTTTTCTTTTTCAAATGACAGTATCATGTTCCCGTCAGCGTCCGTTTTCCTTTTCACCGTGGAGAGTATTCTCCTGGCTTCATTGTCGTCTGCAACGGGAAGGATAACGGCGCCGATAATTGTCCTGTCCTTCTTTGCGATTATCGATATGTCGGTGTAAGGCACCCGGAAGAAATCCGCTTTCTTTACTGCCAGCATGACAGCATGATTTCCCGGTTTGAACGTGAATTTCCCGTCACAGACAGGTATCAGCGCCATTTTCCCCTTTGCACAGTCGAGCATGACATAGTTGTCGTGGGGTATCTGGGTTACAACATCATCGGTCCGGCTGTGGCTGCCGATGCCGGCCTGGCTGTGGAACCGCACGTCGATTTCGGCGTTTACTGCGGATTTGACCTCATCGATGACAATCATGATCCGGGGTTTCTCCAAAATAATATGACGTCTCCAGCCGTTCAATTCGATTTTCGGATATGCGCCGGAAGGGTCGAGGAGCGCATAATCCCGGTCTTTCCCTGGCCTGAATTCGATCACATTTCCGGCATAGGAATTGTTCCAGGGTTTATCTTTTTCCTTGCAGGGGAGTTGTTTTTCGCCGTTGACAAAAACGACATTATGCCCGATGCTCGATGCGAGCGGGTAATCCCATCGTTCCCGGTCGAAATATGCCCGGTCGTATCCCGCTGTGCCGTGATCGCTTATGAATTCCACTCCGCGCCAGTACAAACTGAAAGCGCCGATATCGAGATGGCCGTGATGCGGATCGTCATTCGCTCCGGAATTGGCGGCGATGGCGAATTTCTCCGGATCGGTGAAATCGCTCCGCAGGATTACCCAGTTCACCGCAGGGAAGAATATGGACGCCTGCTTGGGGAGCGAAGGTTCAAGGTCGCTTTTCGGCGTAAAAAAATCGAACAGGTTCGAGGGACGGTCATCCACGGCATACTTTCTGAGCCAGGCGGCCTCCCTGTTTCCCGTTTCATGCATGATGCAGTTATACATGTTGTACGATCCGATCCTGTGCGACGCCGAATCGCCGAAATGAACCGAATTGCCGGGAGGAAACTGGCAGTAGAGAAATGTCGAGACCGCATCTTTCACCCGCGGATGAGAATACAGATTGTACTTCCCGTCCGTCAGCCGTTTGAGCGCATCGAAAAACCTGAGCGGTTCCGCGATACCGTATTCAAGGTAGCTCATCCCTTCCTTCCACCCGCCGTCCTTTATCTCGTCGAGCGTTTTTCCAACACGGTTATACGATTCGGCAATAACATCGGTGAGCTCGGGATTTTCGGTGAGAAGAGCGATCGAGGCGACACCGAGACTGGCGTTGCAGAGAGCGCACCAGTTGCACCGGTAAGCAGTTGCCCACCAGTGATATTCGTAGTTGCCCCGTACGGTCAGAATCGCTTTTTCGAGAAGAGCGCCTCGTATGCGGTCGCGCTGACGTTTTGTGAGTGCGGGATAGAGCCAGTCGTAGACAGCCGCCATTTTGAAAACGCTGTCATGGGTGACCTCGCAGTAGCTGAAAACGGATTGGTCGTCTTGCGCCCCCCACGGCCAGACCCGGTCGTAGATCGTCGAGAAAACATGTTCTTCGGGAACCCATGTCGGCATATCGCACGCCGCATCGGCAAACTCGAATGCCTTTTGTGCATACCGCTCATCCCCGGTCATCTGGTAGACAAAGGCAAGGTTCAAAGCCAGGCCGACATTTTTCCACAGATACTCTTCGAAATTCTGATGCTGCTCGTACCGGGGCAGCATCGTACGTCCCTGAGGCGGAGGATCCAGGGGAGTATATAAAAGGCGGTTCGCTTCGGCAATACTCCTCTCCATGATCGCTCCGATATCGGAATCGGTTTTGATCCGCTCGAAAATGGTAGGCTTGTCTTCTTCCGAAAAATAGAGATAGGGGTGATGAAGGATATTTTTGTTCATTGCCGCCGCAATATCATCCTTTGTAATTTCGGCACATGGCGCTGTAGCGGGAGCGAGGAACAGTAAAACCAAAATAATTCTTTTCATGAGAATCATTTTTCTATACTCCTTTTGACCACTTCATCGAACATCGTATTGTCATACCAGACATAAAAGCTTTGTGAAAAACACATTATTGAACGAAATCACCACTTTTTTTAAACTCACCTCTTGGTCTCCTTTCTAAGCACCCCACCTTTTTGCTGCGCAAAAGTCGGGGACCCCGCTTTTGTGTAACAAAAGGGGGGTGGCAGAAGGGGGTTAGGGGGTCAGTTTTATTAGGAAAGAAGATATACCGTGCATTTTGTCTTTTTCACAAAGCTCTTAAAGAGTGATGCAATATTCAACCCGTATAGTATAACTTCGGGCGTAAACCGTTTACAGGCCGAGCATCCTCCGGGCGTTGCCCGACCATATCTGTTCTTTCAGCGCCCGGTCCGCCTCACGGTAAACCTCTATTCTGATGAACGGCGAAAGATAATCGATGAACGGCGTTCCTGTCCCGAAAGCTATTTTATCTCTGCCGAACGTTTTTACCATATCGTCCAGACCGGCGCCGTTCGGTCCGGTGATCGGCACTCCGCTGGCGCGGGTCGTGTCGAATAGGACATCGGCGGATTTTAAAACCTGAACCGCCGCATCCTTTGTCGTATCCGCATACTCGCGGATTCTCGTGTCCAGCACCATATAACCGGCATCCGGGACTTTCTGCGCCAGATCGGCGATCTCGTTGAATCCTAACTCCTTGTTGATGTCGAGCCATGACCGCTGCCGCAGGTCGATCATGCGGAGAGGGATCGCCACCGGCATTTTACGGTCCCGCGCCATTTTTACCATTTCGATGCAGGACGGATGGGTAATTTCATAATCATGGTAGAGCGGATAGATGCGGATTCCTTTCATTCCCAGCCGGGAATGGGAAGTTTCGAGGTCATGCTGCCAGTCCGCATAAGTCGGATTGATGACCGCAAAGGGGATGAACCGTCCCCTGTTTTTTCTGTTTTCCCCAAGAGCATCGTGGAGTTCCTCGTTTGCCGACTGGGTGTTCTTGTAAAAAATTCCGTTGATGTTCGCCACAACGGAAATATCCACCCCGTATTTGTCCATACGCGCCCGTAAAGCGTCGACAGTATTCCCCTGAAGCTGACGGAAAGGCCAGTGCCCGACCGAGGCATTGATATCGATTATCATTGGTTCAGGCCCTTTTCAGAAGATTACGGTAGTTTTCGAAAAATATCTTCTTCCTTTGAGAATCAGAAAGATTCGCGGTCATGATTTTGCCGACAGCGGTCTCGTAATTCATGTCCGAGGCAAAGAGCATTCTATCCTCGCCGAGGCACGTTACCGCGAAATCTATCATCCCCGCATCGGAGACGCTTCCGCTCGTGTCGATATAGATACTCGGGACGGATCGCAGCCGTTTGCACATATACTCCCAGTCTCCGCCTCCCCCGATATGGGCATGGATGATCTTTGCTTCGGGGTAGCGTTTCCCGATGTCGGCAAAATCATCGGCTGTGGATGTGGACACCGGAGCGTCGCAGGGATATCCTTTCCGCCAGAGCCCCAGATCGCACCGCGCATGCATCATCATCGGTATTCGCATCTCGATGCATTTCTCAACGATAGGGTAGTACAGGGGATCGTTGATTTTATATAATGTATAGAGTTCTCCCAACTGAACCATCCCGCTGTCCATACAGCGGTCGATTTCTTCGATCGCCTCTCTGCCGAATGCGGGATTGATGTAACACTGCCCCATGATTCTGTCCGGGAACTGTTTCATCGCACGGAGGACCCGGTCGTTCGAGGTGCGGAACTCTTCCGGTTTTACCCCCTCGGGAACGGAAACCGCAATTTTCTCTATCCCCATACGGTCGATGGACTCGATCGTTTTTTCGGGAGATGCGTTCCCGAGAAAAACATGGCTGTGGGAATCCCATTTGCGGTATCTCAGCGACTCCTGAAAAAGCCCGGTGTATCCTTTTTTTGCTTCGGCACGGGCAGGCCGGGCTGCATCAAAGAAATCGAGCGCCCCGGCAATCCCGGCAGTGATTGCCCCGGAGCGTTTCAGAAAAATTCTCCGTCCGACAGTGGTATTTTGATCTGCCAAGACCCCTCCGGCAATAAGAAACGGATGCAATTCTTTGTTGACTATACAATAATAGTTATAAAATTGATTATAGAAGAAAAATCAAGAGGAATCTTTATTATTACATAGCTAACCTAATCGGAGGAATTTTACCGGAAGGATATTGAAATTTTAGATTTCCTTTGTTTATTTCCAACGGGATGCCGATATTCATTCTTATTCTTTTCTTTAAGAAATAAGTTGCGTTTTTCCTTTCAGGGCGTATAATAGGTAGTAGGGTTTTAGAATAAAATTCTGATATAATCTGAAAGGGATATTATGACAGTATCTTCCCCCGGCAAAATTGAAACTCTCCGTGATAAGGAGGTTATTATGTTGCGAGGCGCTTATTTCTATGGGACTGTCGGTACCTCTCTTTCTTTATGTATATATCCCTTAAATGTGAAAAGAATTTGCGAACGAAACAACCTTGAATCCGATTCCTCCCCTTCCTCAAATTAATTCCCCGGACAACTTTCTGCAAGTTGTCCAATAAAAGTTTTTAGTTCTGCTCAGAATAAACATCTTTTATGAGAAAGCAGAGATGCGCCCGCTATTGGTGAGCACATGTCGTTTTTTTATTGTTTACCGAGTTTCTTTAGTACGGTTAAGCTCTTTAACACCAGAACTGATACTATCGTGCACACATCCTGAATGTTTAAATAAACCTAATGGTAAGTACCTGATCAGGAATATTTACTTTACTTGATCTGTTTTCCATGTACTTTTTCAGAACGTTTTTTCCTGAAAATTATTTGAGAAAAGCAGGTGCCGGAAATGAAACACGAAAGAACAATCTACATTACAAATTTTGATTTAGAGCGATTGAAAATACTTATCAAACTTTCAAAAGTAAATGATAGTGAAAATAAAGGTAATGTGCAGCAACTGGTTGAGAAAATTAACCGGGCAAAAGTAGTTCACTCTGATTCCATCCCGCTCGATACGGTTACAATGAATTCAAAAGTCCATCTTGCGGATTTGGATTCGGGAATGGATATAACTATCCGGCTGGTTTTTCCAAAAGATGCGGATGTGAAAAACGGACGGATTTCAGTTACCACCGCACTTGGGACCTCATTATTGGGGTGCCGTAAGGGTGATATCGCTGAGTGGCAAGTATCCTCGTCGAATATAAAATTCAGGGCAAAAATAATTGAAATTTTATATCAACCTGAAAAATATGGACACCGGAACATGTAACAAGGAGGTTTATTGTGGTTGACCAAAGACTTTATGTTACCGAAATCGATTTCAAGAGGATTCGTAATCTGCTTGGTTCTCTGAAATCTTTCAGCGAGAGAGATATTGAAAATGTACGTAAACTGGATGAAGTGCTTTCACAGGCAAAAATTGTAAATCCCCATGATATTCCCGGAGATATTGTCACTATGAATTCAACAGTTACCATTCTTGATTTGGAAACGGGGGAAAAAATGGTTTATACACTCGTATATCCTGAAAAATCGGATTATAGAAGAGGGCTTATCTCAATAATTGCTCCAATCGGTTCGGCAATTTTCGGATGCAAGATTGGGAATGTTGTGGAGTGGAAAATTCCCAAGGGAGTGAAAAAAATCAAGATTGAGGAAATTCACTATCAGCCTGAAACTGCCGGCAACTTTGATATATGATGATTTTTATCCTTTGCCTGAAAGAACTGCGATTTTCCAGTCAACAGGAGGTATGTAGTATGCAGATTGCCTTGTCAATCACCTATCGAAACGTACAGAAAAGCGAAGAAATCGAAAAATTAATCAGTGATAAAGTTATCGAACTGGAACAAATCTGTAGCTGTATCATTCGCTGCCGTGTTTATATAGAAAAAGTTCGCGGATTTGAGAAAAGTGGAAACCCTTATAACATAAGAGTCGAACTCAAAGTGCCGCAGGAAGGTGAAATTGTAGTTTTACGGAGTCCGAATGGCTTAAACATTTATGATCCCCTTTCGACCGGAATACGAAATGCATTTCTTATAGCCCGTCGAAAAGTGATAGAATATGGCGAACCCAGGCGCGGAATCCCTAAAGCTCCCCATCCAATGGAGTGTGGGGCGGTGGTGGAAAGGATTTTCAAACAGGAAGGATTTGGATTTTTAAGAACTGTCAGCGGACGTGAGATATATTTTAATCGCGATTCTGTTCCCCAAAATAATTTTGAAAAAATGGAGATGGGGGTAGGGGTCTGGTATGTGGAGCGGGAAAGCGAAAAAGGGCCCTGGGCGAGTATTGTGGAAATACTTGAACCCGGTGCTTAAAGCCTTAATATTCATAGTTATAAGTTAGAGATTCAACATCCCGCAAGCGTGCAGGGGCTAATATAACCAGCCCCTGCGTCACTATTTATGGGGTGGCGTCATCCTCATTCAACTTTTTTATGATTTCCCCGATTTTCACGGCGGCGTCACCCAGGCAAAGCAGGGTATTTTTCTGAGAATAGAGCGGGTTGTTCACACCTGCATACCCCGGACGGGTGTCTTTGTTGAAAATGATGATGTTTTTTGCCTCGCCCGCATGCAGGATCGGCATTCCGTAGATAGGGGTTCCCGCTTCGGTCGTTGCCGCCGGATTGACTACATCGTTCGCCCCGATGATGATAACTACATCGGTATCCGGGAAAAAAGGATTTACCGAATCCATGTCGAATATCTTTTCATACGGTACATCCGCTTCGGCCAGAAGAACATTCATGTGGCCCGGCATCCTCCCCGCGACCGGATGAATCGCAAATTTCACATCTTTTCCCTGTTTTTCCATAATATCGCAGAGTTGTTTGACCTGATGCTGCGCCTGAGAGAGCGCCATCCCGTAACCCGGTATAACGATCACTGTTTTTGCCGTTTTCAGAAGAGAGACGATCCTTTCGGGATCCTCTCCGCTTTCCTGCGGCCGCGCAGCGGTGTCCCCGGGATTTTCCGGAAACGGATTCTCTCTTGCAGCGGAAGTCGTTTTTCCCAATAGCACTTCCATAAGGCTGCGGTTCATCCCCCGGCACATGATACGGGTAAGGATGAGTCCTGCGGAACCGACAATCGCGCCGACCGCAACGAGAAGGGGATCGTCGATCGCAAATCCTGCGATGGAACCGGCAACACCCGAAAGAGAGTTCAGAAGCGAAATGGTGATGGGCATATCCGCTCCGCCTATGCGGAGAGTAAACGTGATGCCGAAAGCAAGGGAACCGATGAGTATGATGAGCGCCATGAACCCGAAAGCCCTTTCGGGGGCAAACGGAACAATCACGATCAATATGACGGTGAGCAGAAGAATGAAGAGATTGATCCGGTTATGACCCCGGAGCAGTACGGAGCGCTGGGACAATTTCTGATCCAGTTTCGCCGCCGCGATCAAACTTCCGCTGAATGTAATCCCCCCGACAAAAAGCGCGAGAGCGGCAGTGAAGACTGTTGAAAAAACATGGCCGGCGTTTTGTATGACCACGAAAGCCGTTGCAGCCGAGGCTCCACCGCCCAGCCCGTTCAGGAGAGCGACCATCTGGGGCATCTTGATCATGGTGACTCTCATCGCCATGACAGCGCCGATTATCCCGCCTATGCCCAGTGAAACGAAAAGGAGACCGGCAGGGACAATCCCGCCGCCGAACAGGGTAAGAACAATCGCTCCCAGCATCCCTGCCGCGCTGAGAAGATTGCCGGAAACCGCCGTTTTGGGCGAATTCATCAGCCGTATCCCGCCGAGGAACAGCAGAATAAAAAAGAGCCCGGAAAGGGTATACAGGAAAGGACTCATAGTTCACGGTCTCCGGCGTTTTTCCCTTTGAACATTCTGAGCATCCTGTGGGTTACCAGAAAACCGGCAACTACATTGATAGTCGCAAGCACGATCGCCGCCGCTCCCAGAAGTTTGCTCTGCAATTCCACCGCTCCTGCGGTTACGACAAGCGCACCGAGCACGGTGATGCCGGAAAGCGCATTCATCCCGGACATGAGCGGAGTATGGAGCAGACTCGGGACTTTACTGATGACTTTGTAGCCTGCCGCAGTTGCGGCGATGAAGAGAATAATCAGTTTGAGCATTACCATGATTCCGCCCCCTGTTATAAATGCATCGCTTCCCGTGCGCCTGCATGAACGATTTTCCCGTCGAGAGTCAAAAGACAGGAGGCGATGATTTCATCACCCATGTCAAGATGTATCTCTTTGCCTTTTATCATGTTCTCGACGAAATTAAGGATATTATTGGCAAACATCCAGGTGGAGCTTATGGGAACCATCCCCGGGATGTTTTGAATGCCGACCACGGTTACCCCTTCCCGGACTGTTGTTTTTCCGGCTTCTGTCAGTTCGCAGTTGCCTCCCTGGTCGATTGCGATATCGACAATCACCGAGCCGGAATTCATCGATTTCACCATTTCTGCGGTTACGATCACGGGAGCGAGTTTTCCCGGAATGAGCGCCGAAAGAATGATGATGTCCGATTCGGCGACCGCGCCTTCCAGAGCCTGACGTTCACGGTTCAGCAATTCTTCGGGCAGGGTCCGCGCGTATCCCCCTCTGCCGATTGCCAGTTCGGGGGGGATT
>JBAYHX010000070.1:0-10423 GCA_041665965.1 Candidatus Latescibacterota bacterium | reverse complement strand
TGTTGTAACAATTTCCGATCCGGTCGGTGTACCAAAATTGCTTGCTGAAGGATTCAGCTGGCCGGAAGGGCCTTCCTTAGACAAGGAAGGGAATTTATATGTCTGCGACAGTGGTGGAAACTTTATTACCAAAATAACTCCTTTCGGCGAAAAAACTGTCGCGGTCGAAGTGGGCACTCCATCCTGCTGCTCGATGTTTGATAGAGATGGAAATTTTTACCTTGCAAATTTTATCTCGCATAAAGTGCTGAAAAGCGACCTGAAGACTACCGCAGCGAAACTTCTCTCGGACAGAACAACAGACGGCGAAACCTTACGCGGCCCGAATGATATGGCATGGGATCAATCGGGAAGGCTTTATTTCACCGATCCTTCCGGTTCTTCCGACAGACCTATAGGTAATGTATGCTATATCGATCTCGACGGAAAGACCAAAAAATTTACCACCGGATTCTGCTATCCCAACGGCCTCGCATTTTCAAAGGACTACAAGTCTCTTTTCATCGCTGCAACCAACGAGAAAGTTATTTGGAGATTCGATGTAAAAGAGGACGGAACCGCCGGATCGAAACACTTCTTCTATAATATGGGGGAAGATCTGGCGGATGGGATGAAAGTCGACGCAGAGGGTCATCTGTGGATTGCCTGCTTTACCGCAAATGCGCTTTGGCGCATTTCTCCCGAAGGCAAGCTTGTCGATAAAATTAAAATGCCCGGCGAAAAGGCAAATTCGACGAATATCTGCTTTGGCGGCCCTGATATGCGTACCGCCTATTTGACCCAGGTTGACGGTGGGAACGGCAAAGTATGGACGATGAGAATGCCGGTGGCCGGTATGCCTCAAATCCCGGAAGCCTGGATAAAAAGTAAATAATTGACCGTTTATAGAATATCTTTTTTACATAAATACCTCTCTCCTGTCAAAGGAAAGAGGTATTTTTTATTCGCAAATGAATTACCCCAGGTAGAGCTTCGAGGTATCAAAATCAGCCCCTTTACTCTCGATCCCTTTCCGCTGTAGAAGAAAGTCTCCCCTTAACAATATGGTCTATGGTGACACAATCGCAGGGAACAATTTGATGATCACATAATCCGATCTATTCACAAACTCAAGGACAAAGATCCCCCCGCCGCTCAGTGCGGCGACCCCCTTGTTAAGTGGGTGCAAAAGCGAAGCGCATCTTTCTGCAAAGAGAAAAAATGAATTCTCCCCTTAACAAGGGGAGATGCCGGCAGGCAGAGGGGATTTTCTTCCTCAGTGGTATGATAAATATATTTAATGAATATCCGGGATACTTCCCCTTGACAAAAGAATTTTCATAATGGAGAATTCTCTCCCGTTGGTTGAGCTTGTCGAAACCAACGCACACCTTTTTATTCAACCCGTTCGGAAGCCGGAATGTGGACATGGAAAATCGCCGGACGGCCGTAAGCAGCGCCGATTTCCTTTGTCGCAAATCTTCCGTTGGTGTAGAAGAAAATGGATTCTCCCTTTTCATCCAGTTCGATTCCGTAGGTTCCTCCGGGATTGTACCCGTACTTTTTCACATAGAAATTGTTGATGAAAGCGATAACTTTCTTTTTCCCGGTTTGCGTGTCATACTGAACAATGGGGTTGCCATAGGTGAACGCCGCGTTGTCTGCGCCGGGAAGGTAATAGATATACCGTTTCTTGGGGCTGAAATTCATATTGGCGGTATATTTGCCTTCTTTTCCCCAGTTGACTCCCACCGATTCCGTCCGGTCTTCCTCCGGATAGAATTTAAAAATCCCTCCTGAAAAATCGAAACACCAGAATGCTCCCTGTGCGTCCTTCTCCTCGGTGTGCGCACGGCAGCCGGTTACCATTCCGGTCACCGGATTGGGGGGAACTTTGGCGTTCATGACGGTGAACCGGTTATTCCGCCGCTCGTAGCAGACGAAATTCTGATCTCCCTTGAACATATTCGGCCACGGGTCCGGTGGATACATTTTCGAATTCGTCGAATAGATTTTCCCGGTATCCCTGTCGAGCATGATACAGCGCTCGCACCAGTGAATATCGTTCGAAGGAAAGCCGCCGTAAAGCATCTTCCGCGCCTTGGTGTCATAGACAAGGACATCCCCGTTTACTGAGCCGATACCGAAAAACAATCCCCGTTTGCTGTCATAGACATGGTAAGGCCAGCTTTCGCCCTCGAGAGGGATGCCGAGGTTCTCGGTCTTTTGGGTGAACACGTTGTATTTCAGGAGATAGCTGCCTTTGTAAACGGTGGACAGGTCCTCTTTTGTGGGTATCGGACCGTAATAGGAGAGCATCCACATGTCACCGTCCGGACCGATATCGAGACTTCCGTGAAGCTTTCCGTCGGCAAAATCGGCGGGCTTCCAGCCGACAATTTTCTTGAGGTCAAGAACAATGCTCTGTTTTTTCTTCGCCGGGTCATATTTGATAATGTAGGCAGTGCCCCCATACGACATATGGTTCCCGATGGAGAAGTAAAAGCACTTGTCCGGCCCCCTGGTTACATCCCCCCAGCCGCCGTAAAGACCGCCTTTCACGAGATCGAACGTGGGCAGGTAGAGCGGGGTCATCCCCTGGATGACAGCGAAATCGATTGACGGCGCGGTTTTCGCGACATCGAAATCTTTTACCTCTTTATATCCTTCCGGGATGGTGATGAATTCGTCCGATGTGTCGGTTTTCATTTCGGCGGACTGAAGGATTTTGAGATTGTCGTATTTCATCTCGTACTCGCGCTGCAATTCGGGAGTCCAGTTCTCCGCCAGGCACAGAGCAGAAAAAGATAACAGTGCAAAGAAAGCCGTTGAAAACACATGAATTCTTTTCATTATACCTCCCCTGGGAATTTTTTTGAATGAATAAAACCAAACATGGAAAATGATAGCAGATGTGATGCCATAATTCAACAATAAACTGCGGCTTTTTCAAAATAAGATCGCAAGAATACTTGATGAAAGAATTGTTTGATAATTCTTGCAAGTCTTGTACGAACAGAATATATTAAAAATTAGAAATACCGATTTACTCATCTTTTTCTGGGAGGTACTTTATGTTCCGGTCGATTAAATTATATCTCGGTATTTTTTTTCTTTCTGTTGCTTTCTGTTCTCCGATAATGGCTGCCTCTCCTGCAAGAGGCACGATGAAAATCACAACTCAGTTCTCCCAAGATGAATTCGTCTGGAAGAACTATTCGCTCAATAACGCGGTGAATGGCATCGCCCTTCAGGGAAACTATGTCTGGTGCGCTACACAGAACGGACCGGTGCGATGGGATATACGCGATCTTTCCGGAAAGTTATTTGATGGACCTCCAGATAACAGACTAAACACGATTACCTCAGCAACAGACGGTAGCGTATGGATGGGTACGCCTAATGGATTGACACGATTCGATGGAAAAAGCTGGACATCATTCACTACCGAAAACGGCCTGCCATATGGAAATGTCAACTTGATAGCCACAGGCTTTGGGGACGAGGTATGGGCAGGAATGAAGAGAGTGGAAGACCACTACAATGGAACTGTTCGGACGTGGTGGATAGCTGAACGCTCCGGCCTGACATGGATAACCAGATTCAATGAAGATGATCAGTATAAACAGCTCGGGTCTCTCACCTCTCTGGCAGTTCGCAGCAATTCCGATGTCTGGGCGGTTCGGGGCGGAAGGCTGCTCCATTTTGACGGCACGGCATGGAAAGATTCTTTGAATGGAGAGGGAATGACCCAGCAGCCCCTTTCTTTCCTGACGCTGGGGACTGGTAATGATCTCTGGGTAACAGGTTCCGGGCAGATTTCACGCTTTCATGATGGAACATGGACAACTCATGATTTCGGAAATGTGACTATTACCGCATTAACTAAAAGTAGTAGTGGTTTAATAGGAGTGGGTTTATCTCTGCCTGATTCAACTAAAATACTTGAAGTTGGCTCCGCAGATGGCATTACCTGGGAATCAAATATTCTTGGCAAGGGTGAGGAATACATAATTAATGCTTTTGCAATAGACAGTGCGGGTGTTTTGTGGGCTGGTACACCCTCCGGACTATACCGGTTTAACAATGAGACTCTTACACTCCTGAACATGAAACAACAATTTCCTGATCCAGCTGCACGACTCATTGGAGCGGACATTCTCGACAATGCAATTATTGTATCTGCACACGGGGACTCCCTGTATGATGGATATTCCTGTAAACCCTGGGTTTTCCCAGGCGGACTCCCGGTATCAAGTCTGGCGGTATCACAGATTCACATTAATCCGGATGGTAGCGCACAGCTCTGGACGAATTATGATACGTACTTTTTTGACAAAACAACCTGGAAAAAATTCACCTATACGAGCGCAGGTCTCACAGGCGAATCGGTGAAAAAAGCTGTTAAAGCCACTGATGGCACAATATGGGCTGATAATTCGTATGCGGAAGGTTCACCACCGTCTTACATTATCAACATTGCTCATCTTGTCGGAAACAGCTGGTCAACTTACAAACTTCTGACAGGGGGCTGGGTAAGTCATTACCAGGTTGCATCATTGGCGCTCGGTTCTGACGGCAAAATATGGGCTATAGCGTTTGGGAATATGGGGTCTGTTAATAATCCATATAATGTTATATTTCTTTTCCAGTTCGATGGCTATTCCTGGTCGCAGGTGTCTTCCTTCTATGGTGACGGCCCCTCTGCAATGGCAGGTCCTGATGGTTCTATCTGGATAGGGGGAATACCGTCCAGAGATAACCCCTCCCGCGTCTTGAGTGGAGGTGGACTCAACCATTACAAAGATGGAACGATGACTTCATATAGCACGGTCAACGGACTCCTCGATAATTCCGTTTTGTCCGTTGCAGTGAGTCCCAATGGCACAGTCTGGGCGCAGACAGAAAAGGGTTTATCCCGCTTTGGAAATATTATCCCTACCGGGGTAAAATCTTCTCAGGATATTCCCAAGGAACTCTCCATACGGGGGAACTATCCCAACCCGTTCAATCCCTCAACTATTATCGAATTCACCAGCCCATCTTCGGGAAAGGCCAGTCTGGTTGTATATGATATCATGGGCCGTAAGGTCAGGGAACTGGTTTCAGGGCAGGTTTCAGCGGGAGCACGAACCGTTCAGTGGGATGGACGGGACGATTCAGGTAAGGTTGTATCCTCCGGTATTTATTTCGCCCGATTGATTATGGGAAAGAGTATAGTGGTAAAGAAAATGTTGATGGTGAAATAAAATAATTCCTGATTATTTTAAAATGCAAGATTCACCCATCCCGATTTCAGCATGTCGGTGAGCGGCTTGCCCATGTATTTCACATCGATTCCCATTGTGCTCAGTGTGTCGGAGACACCGTACATATCGGAGCAGGCTTTGCAGGCCTGAAGGATCACTCCTTCATCTTTCATCTTCTTTATATAATCCTGAAGCTCCCTGTCCTCGGAAAGCAGTTTGGCGGAAGGTCCCCAGACAACCAGGCATACTTCATCCCACGATTTGGATTTTTTCATAAAGTAGGTATACATGAACGCGACTTTGATCGCCACCTCACGGTCTCCGCTTGTCCACAGCACAAGAAGTTTGGATGGCTCCTGCGCTTTTTGCGCCTTTTCCTCGGCGTTTGCGACCGGATTTCCAGTATACGGAACCGGCATGTTGAACATTAGGCAAAGACACAGGATCACCGTCATTTTTTTAAAAACATCCATGTTCGTTCTCCTTTTATGACAGAACGCACCTCTTGACCCCCTTCTACCACCCCACTTTTGTTAAAAAAAGGAGGGTCTCCGGTGAAAGTGAGGGGTGCATTTCACACTTTGTATTTAGTAATAAACAAAATGTCCCGGAAAGACAACGGTTTTTTTCCTCCGGTCCGAAAAAGAATGATTTTTGATGCCCTCGCCCCACAAAAAAAGGCGCTCAATAAAAAGCGCCTTTCACATTTCTCTCGAATCTTCCGGGTATTGTTAGACCCGGCGGTAGTACTCTATTATTCAGCAGCAAAAACGCTGATCTTTTTCCGTAATTTACCCAAACGCTCGAACGTTACCTTGCCGTCGATCTTGGCAAATAACGTATAATCCCTGCCCACACCAACATTGGTGCCGGGATGGAATTTTGTGCCGTGCTGACGGACGAGGATGGAACCCGCGGTTACGAACTGGCCGCCGAACTCTTTGACGCCAAGCCTCTGACCGTCGGAATCACGCCCGTTTCTTGAACTTCCCACACCTTTTTTATGCGCCATGATAAAACTCCTTTATCTCGTCAGACCGGTCATCAGCTGATTTGAATGTTGTCCACGATAATTTCGGTGAAATCCTGACGGTGCCCGCGTTTGACTGAGTAATCCTTCCGTCTTTTCTTCTTGAAAACAATGATCTTTTTGTCTTTTGCCTGTCCGAGAACAGTTGCCTCGACCATTGCCCCGTCGACAAAAGGAGTACCGATAGCTATTTTTTCTCCGTCATTCACCAGGAGGACATCCGGAATCTGGATTTTGCTCCCTACCTCAAGATCATACTTGGGAACACGAAGGGTTTCCCCCTTTTCGATCTTGTACTGGAATCCTTTTATATCAACGACCGCGTACATATTTCACCCTCCGGCGAAGAACAACGATTATATACTCTCTCGGATAAGGTAATCCGGCTATTTCTCATATTAGAATAGTTAATATAAAAAGAGACTTATAAAGAGTCAAGAAAAAAAAGAATTCTACTGGCCCGGATGATTCAAAAAAATATATTTATCACACCACTGAGGAAGAAAATCCTCTCTGCCTAACGGCATCTCCCCTTACTAAGGGGAGAATTTATTTTTACTCTTTGCAGAAAGATGCGCTTCGCTTTTGCACCCTCTTAACAAGGGGGTCGCCGCTCTGAGCGGCGGGGGGATCTTTGTCTTTGAGTTTATGAATAGATCTGGCTATAATGATAGAGTACTTCATTAATGCTTGATAAAAGAAATTATCCTGTACCATTTTTGTTTCTCTGTTTTTTGAAGTTAGCTTTCATTATAAAAAATACTTGTAAAACAAACTGAACGTAATAATATTGCATTATCAACATTCAAAGGGGAAAATGGTTATTATTAAATAATGGGAAATACTATGAAACTCCTGCTCATTCCGCTGATCTTTCTTCTTTGCTCCAATCCATGTTCAACATATGCGAATGAAGCGTTGCTCAATGACTCTTCAGGGGTTCCCCGTCTGATCGAGGGGGAGAGCAAGAACATACGCATGGTGTCGGAGCGGGTAATCATCGAATTGGGCAGAACGAATTATACTGTGGACGCATCATTTGAATTTACGAATGATGGCGATACCATCACAGCGCTTGTCGGCTTTCCCGATTATGGTTACGGATTCATTGGCAAGGAGGCCAGGGCTAATAACATCTTCGAGACATGGGTGAATGGCAAACCCAGCGCTTTCATAAATAAGACAGGGATAATGACAATAAGTTCGAATACCGATTTTGTAAAAACCGTCACCAATCACGATAGTCTCGATGAAGCCGATTCCAGCCTCCAGAGTTTACGGGCTATACGGGATAATGGAACAAGGTATCTTGTAAAAAAAGTGACATTCCCCGGCAGAACTACCACCACAACACGTGTACGCTATACCGCCGTCTATAGCAGCAGGCTCGGTTACATAGAGTACCTCTACGGCACAGGAGGAACATGGAAAGGTACCATCGGGCGCGCTGTGTTCGTGGTCAGGACATCCCCCGATGTATGGATGTCTGCTGTACCGCGGTTCTCTACTTTTAGAAGAAATTTTAACAATACCCGCAAGTTTACCAGGCAGCGGACCGGAGAGTTCGAGCACGAGTTTATCCTGACCGATATTAAACCTTTGGGCGGCGAAGTATTCCGTGTCTGGGGCAACTGGGAAGGCTTTGACAAGCAGGAGCAGCCGTGGGAATTCTATAGCGATTTCGATTTTGCCGACAAACCGGTCAATGACGATTTTCTTGACATACTTTCGCTCGCCCAACTAAGGCTTTTCCATAATGCTTTTTATGCTTACCATGGGAAGAAATTTACTGCGCCGGACCTTAATGCCTATTTCAAGGATAAAAACTGGTATAAGCCCCGTGATGATTATCGCGATACCGACCTGACAGATATCGAACGTGAGAATGTTCGGAAGATCGCAGCAAAAGAGGAATGGTTAAATAAACTTGTCGAATCGAAACAAAATTCAGGCTCTTTGAAGTGATTTTTATCCCAGGCCTCAGTCCCCCTATGAGTTTTTTGATTGAAAGCCCTTGAAAACCTTTAATGAGTTTTTAATTGTCAAAATAGTGATGCATTTACAGGTATCGACTTTTTATAGACCTTGCAGTATGAACATAAAAATCAACTTTTTATCAAGTTAATCATGCGCATCAACGGGTTGGGCAATCTTTTTAAAAAAGGGCAAGAAGATGATCTCCCTTTTTTCTGTTACATTCCGGACAATTAAGTTATATTGAAATATCAATCAAATTCTCATTAAAAAGTTCTGTCCCAAATGGATAAAATAACCATAGAAAAACCTGATAATTCGCATTCTCGGCGGAAAATCCCCCCTCATTTAGGCGCGCTTTTTCGTTATCTGATTGCCGGAGGCTGCCTTTTTTGGGTTTTCTATGATATTCACCCGGGACGCCTCTTAGAAACGCTTACCGTAAAAAATTGGCTCTGGATCATCCCCGCTATTGTGTTACAGTTATTCAGCTTCGTTTTTCAGGGATTCAGGTGGAAATTTCTACTCTACCCTTTGGGAAAACTTTCATGGCTGCGGACAACCCAGGCAGTGTATGCGGGTCAGTTTGCCAACGGCATTTTTCCCATGAGGATGGGCGAACTGTTAAGGGTTTATATGGTGAGCGGCTGGCTCAAGGTGGATTTTGTTGCGGCCATTCCGTCGATATCGATAGAATTTCTGTTTGACCTGATCTGGCTGGCGATTGCAATCGGTATCGCCGCTTTTCTGATTCCGCTTCCTTCTGTTCTCGTGAATGCGGTTATCGTGCTCGTAATCTTTGTGATCGTGGCAACAGGGTTTTTCGCCTTTGTCGTGTTCTGGGAAAGGAAAGCCTCTCATGGTCACCATGACGCTGGCGGATTCATTGAAAAATTATGGGGCAGGATAAATCGAATTTCCCATCGTCTTCTCGACGGTCTTCAATTGATAGGATTTTCAGGGCGCTTTTTCGGGGCGCTTTTCATTTCCCTTCTTATCCTCATTGCACAGACTGCGGCGTTCTGGCTGGTTATGGTTGCGCTCGATATTCATCTTTCCTTCTGGGAAGGCGCTGTGGTTTATCTGATAGTGCATCTTGGAACCATGCTTCCAAACGCGCCTTCCAATGTGGGAACGTACCAGTTTTTCACTGTCCTTGGGCTATCCCTGTTCGGAATTGATAAAACTGCGGCGGCCGGATTTTCACTGTTGGTTTTCGTGCTGCTTACCGCGCCGATCCTTCTTGCAGGTTTTTTCTCGATCCATCAAACCGGACTTACCCAGAAAAAAATACGTGAAGATATCCTTACCCTCCTCGGTCGTTGGTAACCATTTACGGGGTTAATCAATCGGAGGAAGCGTTCTATCCCGGAAGAGGATTTCTTGCTGTAAACATCAAACAGCCCCCATAATCCCAGGGGGCTGCTTTCGAATAGCATGAATACGTTTTGTATTTTTGTGTATTTCGTGCTTTTCGTGGTTTACTTCACTGATGGCAGTCCGAACTCTCTGATTGCTTCCCCGATGTAGTCGATCTGTGATTCCTCAAGTTCCGGAAACATCGGGAGGGAGAGTATCTCGCCGGAGGCTTTCAGCGACTCGGGGAAATCCTTTTCACTGTGGTGAAGATACTCGTACGCTTTCAGATACGGCAGCGCGATCGGATAGTGGATGCCGGTTGATATCCCCTTTTCCTTGAGAAAATTCTGAAGCGGTTTCCTCGCCCCGGAATCAACCCTTACCACATACAGGTGATACACCGCCCGGACATTTTCGATTTCAACGGGAGTTATCACATTAAGCCCCGCCAGACGGCTGTTATATGCGTAGGCATTCTTTCGCCGTTTCTCGGTCCAGTCGTCAAGATGCGGGAGCTTGGCGCTCAAAACAGCAGCCTGAATCCCGTCCAGACGGCTGTTCACTCCTTCGAGAAGATGATTGTATTTGTCGAGTCTGCCGTGGTTGGCATACATTTTGACCCGGTCAGCCAGTTCATTATCATCCGTAACCACCGCCCCGGCATCGCCGTATGCGCCGAGGTTTTTGCCCGGATAGAAGCTGAAACAGGTAATATCGGCATACTTGGTTACCGGACTGCCTTTGTAGCGCGAGCCATGCGCCTGCGCCGCATCTCCGACAATTTTCAGGTTGTATTTCCTTGCCAGGCGCAGAATCGGATCCATATCCGCAG
>JBAYHX010000069.1:0-10457 GCA_041665965.1 Candidatus Latescibacterota bacterium | reverse complement strand
CCGGCAGGCCACATTACAGCATGAGACGGCGGATTGAACGCCTGCCCGTCCACAAAAAGAAACCCCATATCGTGACCGGCAAACGCCCGCTCGTACAGGATACGGTCATTGGTGACCAGAAGGCCGCCCTCCCCCGCGGTAATGTTCTTGTTTGTCTGAAGGCTGAAAATACCGATATCCCCGAATGTGCCGAGTTTGCAGCCGCCGAAAGAACCTCCGTTTGCCTGTGCGCAATCTTCCAGAACCGGGATGTTGTGACGGTGCGCGATTTCCATGATAGCGGCCATATTGCTCGGAGCCCCGGCCATATGAACGGGAACGATAAGCCGTGTGCGCGGAGTGATCTTTTTTTCAAGGTCTTCGGGATCGATGGTAAATGAATCATCGATCTCGCAGATGACCGGTATGGCGTTCTGGTGAACCACGGTGCTCACTGTGGAAATCCACACGAACGAGGGCATGATCACCTCGTCACCGGGTCCAATCCCGAAAGCCTGGAGTGCAGTCGCCAGCGCACCTGTACCGCTGTTGACCGCGAGTGCATATTTTACATCGTAGAACTTGCGTGCTTCTTCCTCGAATCTGTTCACATGCACAGGCTTTTGGGGGCCGTAGTGACGGAAGAGGGTGCGCTTTCTGATCGCATCGAGCACCGCTTCCTCTTCTTTTTCATCAAGCCAGTAAGCACCGGGAAATTCGAACGGCCAATCATTGATCATGAGAGTATTCCTTATGGTTTTTAATACTTTGTATGAATAATCCGAAAAAATTCACCCTTCCTTATATATTTCCGTTTTTAAAAAGATGCACTTCATTTTCAAAAAGGATGCACTTCATTTTCAAAAGGATGCACTTCATTTTCAAAAGGATGCACTCCGTTTTCAAAAGGATGCACTCCGTTTTCACATTTCAGATTTCATAATTCGGATTTTCCTCACTTCATTTGAAATTCATCCAGCCTCACCGGTTTTCCGGTTTCGGCAGACTTGTCTGCGGCGAAAACGACCCGGTGTGTTTCAAAAGCGCTCCGAAGGTTGTTGTGAGGGTCGATCCCCTTGTCGAGGCATTCCGCAAAATGGATGAACTGCTCGCGATAGGGATGATGGGCGACATCTCCGCTGTCCACAAGCTGAACATCCATAGTATTCCAGCCATTCAGTCCCGTGATTTTCTTTGTATAGAAAAGGTTGTTCTTGAGTGAACCTTGCGAGCCGACCATATTCATATTGAACACATAGGGCTGCATACAGTCGGTGACCGAGGCGACCTTGCCGAGAATGCCCCTGTCCTTGAATTTAAGGAGTGTGACTGTGGTGGTAGGATATTCGTACGGCCGGTAGACCTCGTTGGGATTACGGGTAGCGTAGGAGAAAACTTCTTCCACTTCACTGCCGACAAGCCAGAGCAGGGTATCGAGGGCATGGCAGCCTGCGGTGAGAAGGGAACTCCCCCCCATGTCTTTTTTAATATTCCAGCCAAACTGTCCGTACCAGGGCCCGATGCCGTGGAAATAATCGCACTCGGCAAAGTAAACATCCCCAATCAGCCCCTGCCCGATGATCGATTTCATCTCCTGCGCGACCGAAATGAACCGTACCTCGAAACAGACCGAGGTATGCACTCCGTTTTTCTCGACAGCGTTGAGCATACGGACAGAGTCGGGAAAGTTGAGCGCGATCGGCTTTTCGATAATCACATGCTTTCCTGCCTCGGCTGCTTTCACAGTCTGCTCGGGATGAAACGGATGGGGAGTGCAGATGTCCACAATATCGATATCGGGGTCACGGACGAATGTATCATAATCATTGTAAATACGGACATCTATGCCATACTGTTTTTTTATCATGTCCGGATCGAGATTCCTTCGCGAAAGGATCGCAGTTGTCTCGAAACCGGGGATTTCTTTGAATGATTGAATGTGCGCTCCTGCAACCCAGCCAAGCCCTGCAATGCCGACTTTGTAACGTTTCATACTCACCCCCTGCGTTACTTTTTTATTAAAAATAGTAAATTGGGTTATTCCGAACGTTAAAAGAAACGACTCACCCCATAATCCCCTCTCTCGCACGCGAAAGAGGGGAAGACCCAGTTACTTTTTATTCAGTCCTGCTGTAAAAGGCCGGCAGGTTATTATCGGGTAGTATTGAATAAACCCATACGGTAAGTTTCCCTGCTGCTTTATAAAGCCTGCAGGTGTCATGGAGTGGATTCTTGAGCCAGCTCCTTTCTCAATTCATGGAGAACCCATGATAGTTCATTCAGCACCTGTTCGTTGGTAAAGCGTATTACTTTAATACCCAGGCAATTGATTACATGCGTTCTTAATTCATCATACTCTTTTTGTTGGTCATGAATACCGCCGTCAATTTCAATAACCAGCCTGTTTTCAAAACAGTAGAAATCGGCCACAAAAAAGCGTCTGCTCCCTTCCAACTCAAATGGAATTTGATGCTGTCTGACAATTCGCTTTCCTTCAATTTTACGGTCACGAACAGACTTCCAGAATTTTATCTCGGCCCGGGTGCTTCAATTTCTCAATAAACTGCTGATTTGGTTAACCATAATCCATTCTATCCTGCAGTACTTCAATGCATTGTTTTGCTGTGTTAAAAAAAGGAGAGGCACTATTTTTGAATACTTCCTACGGCCTTAACCCCAATTCTTATTTAAAAAGCACATCCGGGTTTTCCCCTCTTTAACTTGTTAGAGAGGGGATTATGGGGTGAGTGCTTCTTCCCACGGCCTTTAACCCGATCCTTATTTTAAAGCTCATCAGGGTTTCCCCCTCTTTTGCGTGCAAGAGAGGGGATCATGGGGTGAGTGAGTTACCACAACTTTATATACAGCACCACATATACCACCACAAAAATACCCCACCAGAGCCAGATGGACTGGCTGAACGGCCGTTTCGGCTCGTCGGGCGGGAGAAAGATCGTTTCTTTTTTGAACATGAGCGAGGAAATGCTCTCCACCGGTTTAGGCCGGGTGAAAAGGCTCACCCCTATCATGAGAGCAACGCAAAATGCCTGGGTTATGCCGCTGTTTACAAAAAAATTGTCCAGACTGTATCGGGCAACCGTTTCAGCGGCGAATATCTGCGGGATCAGCCAGGCTATGAGAATCCCGAGGGGAATTCCAACGATCATCACGGTAAGCGCAGAGACCGGAGTTGCACGCTTCCAGAGAATACCTATCAAAAATACGGTGGCGATGGGCACCGCAAGATAGGATGCAAGCATCTGGAAATAGTGAAATATTCCTCCTCCGATGATTCCCACCAATGGAGAATAGAGAACGCTGAAAATCATGAGAATAAGGGTTGCGATGGTTCCGACAGTCACCAGTTTCTTTTCGCTGGCGGCAGGATTTATCCATTTTTTGTAGACATCGAAAGTGAACAGTGTAGAGATGGAGTTCAGATAAGCCGAGATAGTCGACATAACTGTAGCGAGAATGCCGACCAGAATCAGCCCCCTGAATCCGGCGGGTATAAGTTCCCGGATGAGAAGGGGGAACACATTGTCTACCGGCTGACCGGACAGGTTGAACCGTGGATCGACCACTCCGATAGCGCGGCACATCATTCCGGGGAAGATTTCCACAAAAGGCCGAAGGATAACAAAGAATCCGGCGGCAATTATTGCTATTCGGGCATCCCATTCTGTCTTGGCGCCGAAACTGCGCTGCACCAGAGCCTGATTGACACAGGAATAATAGAGGTGCAGCCCCAGAAATGTCAGCGGGATGGCGTGCCAGGGAATTACGGGGTAATTCATGGGCTGCATGAGGTGAAATCCTCCCGGCGCGGCGGCGACCACATCGCTCCAGCCGTGAGGCAGGCGGAGATACGCCAGTATGAAAATCAGCGTGCCGGAAATAAAGATGAGCAGGAACTGGAACACTGCCGCATAGGAAGCGCCTGCCATTCCGCCATACATGGTGTATATGCCGGAAATCACCCCGAGTAAAAGAACCCCGTACCAGATATTGATGCCCATCACCACCTCGAGGAGTTTTGCGCCTCCGTAGAATACTACCGCGAGATTCAAGAGAACATAACTCGATAAAAGGAGTATGGTAAATACATTTCTCGTTGCCTCGTTATACCGTCTGCCCAGAAATTCGGGCATGGTGACTATACCGTTGCGGAGATAGATGGGCAGGAAGACAAACACGAGGAGAGTATAGACGAATAAAGCCATTATATACCAGTTCACCATGGTAAGGCCGATAGTATACCCCATGCCGTTCTGGCCCACAAGCTGCTCTGTGTTCATCCCGGTTGCCACAAATGCCGCCGCTATCACCCACCAGGGGAGAGTTCCCTTCGACATAAAATACTCGCCGGAACTGGAGCGTTTCCCTTTGGCAAAACCGACTCCAAGGAGAACGACACAATAGATAACCAGGACAGTCCAATCATAAACGTTAATTTCCATGATTTTCCTCGGATTCGGTTTTGCCGGACAATGCTTTCTCGATCAGGCTTTTGACACGGCGGCTCAATTCCGCTGTTCTTTCTTCCATGGAATCGATCTCCCGTATCAAATTCTGAAATTCATCTTCGGACAGTTTTTTACGAAACTTCGGGCAGTGCAAGACTTTTGCTTCCGTTGTCTGTTTGCAGGTATTCATGCAGGTTGAACAGAGCTTGTTAATCATGAAAGAGCTTCCTTGACTGTTTGTTCCCCGTTCAGTACCGCCCGGAAAGAGGGTTCATACCGGTCGATAGTGGACCAGATGATCGCCAGAAGAGTGGCAAACTGCTCCGAATAAAACGGAGCTCCGTCAGTGAGCATGGTTCCGCGGAATCGGACTTTGCCTGTTTCCGGATTATATTCGCACGTTGTAAAAAGCAATCCCCAGTTGATTCTTGAAACGAGTTCGAAAAATTCTTCACGCCTGGTTTCGGGGACACGGAATGGATATTCTGCGTACATAAGGATTATTTCTTTTTCCATAGGATAGAAAATGTATGCGGAATAAACGCTGTGTTCCCCTTCGAATGACAAACTGACCGCCTGACTGCTTCCGATACCGAATTCCCAGCCATTCTTACGGAGAAATCCTACGATATCGTCAAATACTACTTTCGAGGCCATAAACAAATGCTCCTGTCAAAACCATAAATAATTGAAATCTTTGAGTTATTCTCTCGCAAAGTTCGTAAAGTCGACAAGGAAAAGAAAGACTAAAAACTTGCATCACAGATACGGTATGGCATCTGAATAATTTTTTACCATAGTGCGAATAACACATTAACTACGAACCACACGAAAGTCACGAAAGAAAAGGAAATGAGAAACATACAATTTTCGTGTATTTCCTGCTTTTCGTGGTTTAATTAACTAAAAATTATTAAAAAAAGTATTTTTTCTTTGCGAACTTTGCAAAATACAGTTTTATCGATCATCATTCAAAGGGTTCACATCTTTCCTGCCGGAGTTCTCTCACTTTTATTACAATTCGTTTAGTAGACAGTCAAGACAAATAACCAGAAATACCATGCCCTCGTCTTTGATGTCTTCGTTTTTTTTGAGAAGGAGAAATCGGTTTACCGCCTCAAGGTAAGGGCGAAGGCTGCGTCTGCCCGATTCCTGTAAAAATACCGCCTCGTCGTCATGGGAAGCGATGTCAGGCATCACCAGTTGAATATACGCCATGAATTCCCAGACCGAAGTGAGAAATGTTTTATGGTCTTCTTCACGGTAGGAGAGAGCGATGCTTTCAAGAATCCGGTTTATATGCGCCACCGGCTCACGTTTTAAAAGGGGGGATCGCTGGACATTCCCCTGGGCGTGGCGAATGATCTTGTTCACTTCATTCACCCGTTCGTATTCATGTTTCGAAAGAATCCGGTAAAACGCATTGCCCGCCCCGAGCAGACGGCAGACTGAATTAAGAAGCTGCAACCGTAAAACAATTGATTGATAATTCCCAATACGGCTCATCACAGGCTCGACAATTTCCGTAACACCCAGCCGTGAGAGACCATCGGCAAGAGTGGGAAACATATCACTGTCGTACGGCCCGGAAAACTTACTTATCAGCGTTTCACGCACGGAATCCCCCCCTATCTCGGCCAGAGCGGTCACCGAAACATTCCGTACCCGTGCATCGTTATCGTCAAGAGCGCGGAAAAGATAGGGAAGCGCATACTTGTTGCCAATTTTTCCGAGAGCCTCGGCAGCTTCGCACCTCAGATCGGACTCCCGGTCCTCCAGTTCTGCTACCAGAAGGGGAAGAGCCGAAACAGATTTGATTTTGCCGAGAGATAAAGCTGCATTTTTCCGTACACGGGGAACCGGATCATCAAGAGCTTCTGTCAGCATTTCAAGGGCAAGGGGGCTTCTTGATTTTCCGAGACCGATTATCGCCTGCGCCCGTGAATCTTCCGTTTTGGCGACCAGAAGCGCAAGACTATAAAAAACAAAGAGAAACGGATTTCCCAGAAACAGGTCATATGCCATCGATTTCAATGTTTTGTCCGTTCTCTTTGAGACAAAAGACAGAATGACAGCGGCGCCAAAAAAGAAAAGAGCGCTGATAAAAAATATGAGATGAAGCGCGCTCCACGGTGATAAACCGGAGGGAAAAGGGTTCTCCGATGCATGGAAGATAATTGCCCCAAAAAAAGCTCCCGCCGCCGAAGAGAACCCGGAATAATTACCGCCCGGAGAAAAAAGAAGCCTCTCTTCCGGTTCATTTTCACAGGCGGAAGTCAAATCCAGCAGCGACACCTTTATCCCGGAGAGCGCCAAACCTGAAACAGCGGTTAAAAGAGGCAGAAGAAAGCCGTTCCAGGAAACAATGAAAATCAGTACTATTACAACGCCCGCTTCGAGAAACAATCCCAGCCTGAGAATAGGAAAAGAACCGTATCTCTCCTTCATTCGTTCCCAAACAGCGTTTCCGATGGTGAAGAATAAAATCTGGATGACCACCAGAAATGCAGCTCTTGCGAGTCCCATTCCAAGAAACCGTGAATCTACAAGAAAAACTGAAAAAAACGGTATCAGCAGGCCTAGTGAAAAAGCGACGGTAATCCTCAAGGCCTTAACGACAGGAGGAGTAATACAGCTTTGATCCCGGTGAATCTGCACAGGGAGGGATTCGGAAAACGACTCAATGTCTGAACCGGAGATATCGGTAAGAAATTGGAAAGAAAGCCAGCCGGAATAAAAAACAGCGGCAAAAACAGCACAGAAAGACCAGTAGCTTCCGTTACCGGTAAAGTCTATGAACAAACCAGCTAACATCAAAGAACAAAAAGCGGTAACACTCGTCCGCATGTCCAGTTTATATAAGGATTGAACACCCGGAGGATCAGAAAACAGGGAGTTTTTCCATGAGGAAACAATCTGCCGTGAAGAAAGAAGAATCAGATTCCCGGTAAATATCAGGGCAATAAACCCCCAGAGCCGAAATATCGGTGAAGGTAAAAACGGCGCCAGGACGGCAGACGAAACAATTATCACGCCGGCGCAGCCTAATGCAACTGTTCCGGTTTTATGAATGCGCAGCCTTTTGAGCGGGGTTTGAAAAAACGGCAGAAACGCTGACGTTATAAAATAAAATGAAGAAATTACTCCTATTCCTGTCGCAGTGATTTCCGTGAATGTCAAAAGAAAGGCGACAAAAATAACGCCGGGGGGTTCAAATATCCAGGTGAAAGGTGAAAAGAGCAGGGAGCTTATTAAAAAAGCCTGTTTCGATTGCAGAAAAGCATACCGGGGATGGGGTAGTATGGGTAAATTGGTCATATGATTTCATCCACGGAAAAAAGGACAACTCCGGATAGCTGAAGAGAACCTGAATTCACCATTTCACAACCGTTTCTACGGCAAAAATAGGAGAATGGCGGAGTAAAAGCAAGTGAAACGAGGATAAGCGATTAGCGCCTGTTATGAAAATCAGGTATCGGTAAAAAAATGTTCTGCCGGAAGCATACGGAAATAGTATGTCAAAATGAATACTAACATTGACTTTGACTCGTAATTTTTTTATATTATTCAATATGTTTTTTTTCTTTTCCCCCTCTTTAAGAAATATACAGGATAATGCTTAGCGTCAACCGGGATACTATCGGTAAAGAACACCATTCCTGGAGAACAACACTTGCGGTTATTGCGCTGGCGCAGTTCTTGTCGGGGATAGGATTCAGCTTTGTTTTTCCTTTCCTTCCTTTCTATCTTGGCGATCTAGGATTAAAAACACAGAAAGAAGTTCTCCTTTGGTTCGGTTATACCTCCATTGTATTCGGTATCACCATGGCGGTATTCGCTCCTATCTGGGGGATTCTTGCCGACCGCTGGGGACGGAAGCTCATGGTCATTCGTTCCATGTTTTCGGGGGCGGTGATTCTCGGCCTCATGGGTTTGGCGACAAGCCCCTGGCATATTCTTTTTCTCCGCATCCTGCAGGGTATGACCACCGGCACAGTAACTGCCGCAGTAACTCTGGTTTCAAGTATCACCCCGGCGAAAAATCTCGGGCTCAGCCTGGGTATTGTCCAGACAGGGCTTTTGGTGGGTAATGCAGTCGGTCCGCTTTTGGGGGGAATCCTGGCGGATCACTTTGGATACCGTATCCCATGCGGACTGGCATTTATTGTTCTCTCTACAGGCGCCCTTCTGGTTATTTTCTTTGCGACTGAAAAATTCACTCCGCCTGAAGATCCAAAGCTCAACGGTTTCAAAACAATGAATGGGATCATTAAAACCGAGGGGTTCAAAGTCATCCTTGCTATCTTTTTCTTTATCTATGTGATTTCCACAATGGTAGCTCCGATACTCCCGCTCTTTATTAAGGATTTATCCAATAATTCATCCAATGTGGCGACCCTCACCGGTTTATTTATAGCGGTGGCCGGATTGCTTTCCGGAATAACTGCGGCTTACGCAGGCAGGCTTGGAGACCGTTTCGGCTACACGCGCGTGCTTGTCATATCACTTGTATTATCCGGCCTTTTCTCCATACCGCAGGCTCTTGCGAATAACCTGTGGATTCTTTTCATCGAACGGTGCCTGCTCGGGATCGCAGTAGGCGGAATTATTCCGACTGTGAATGCACTGGTCTCCAATACAATCTCCCGGGACAATGTCGGGAGCGCCTATGGCCTCACATCAAGCGTAACCTGCCTCGGAATCGGAGTAGGACCCTTTATCGGCGGAGGACTTGCTGCTGCGTTCGGTCTCCGCTGGCCTTTTGTTATCATGGGGGTGGTCGCTATTGTAATAGCTCTCCTGGTGCATAAAATGGCAACCTTCCGTAACAGCAGGTAACCGATAGAGAAGCATTCTTCCCCGCGCCAAAAAAACTGATTCCGTTCCCCGTCATTTTGTTTTATACTATCATCACTCACCCCATAATCCCCTCTCTCGCAAGCGAAAGAGGGGAAGACCCAGATATTCTTTAAAAATAAGGATTTGGTAAAGGCCGGGAGAAGTATTCAAAATGGCGATTATCTATCCTTTTTAAGATAGAATACCAGGAGATTGAAGTGTGGTAAAACAGTTTTATTTATGCTATTCTTCATTGTATGTGATAACGAATTCGGGAATGAACCTAATAAGTCGCACCGAATGATATAACCCTGAATCCGGAATTCATTCCGTCTGTCAGTTGTAAGGAATTGTCATGAACCTGAAAGAATTTATTGATCCGCCGAGACAATGCCGTCCCTCTCCCTTCTGGTCATGGAATGATGTAATGGAGCCTTCGGAAGTCGAGAACCGTATCCGTGATTTCAAGAAAAAGGGATTCGGGGGGTTCTTCATGCATGCGCGTAAAGGACTCCGTACCCGGTACCTTGGCGACGACTGGATGAGGGCAATCAGACGCGGCGTCGAAATCGCCCGTGAACAGGAACTTGAGGCCTGGCTTTACGATGAGGACCGCTGGCCGAGCGGATTCGCCGGCGGGGCAACCACAGAAGACAAGGATGAGAACCTTGCGATGGCTCTCACCTGGGCTGAGGACGCCTCCTCGCTTGATGGCGATGCACTGGAACAGGCTGTGGCATTCACCGTGAAGAATGCTGATAACATTCTGGAGCTGGTCAAAGAAAAACCGGCGGATCTGACCGGAGTCGGCGTTTTCTACAAGCGACGCTATACCCGCGGGCACGGGAGATTCAACGGCGAGGGTTATGCCGATCTCCTCAATCCCGATACCGTTCAGGACTTTATCGAAAACACCTATGAAAAGTATTCGAAACTGTTCCGTTATGATTTCGGAAAATACATGCCGGGCATTTTCACCGACGAGCCGAATGTAAACCGGGTGATCAAACTCCGCCCGAATGACGATCAATGCCCGTTATCTTTCCCCTGGACACCCGATTTTGAGGAGTATTTCGAAAAAATTCACGGCTATTCGCCGCTCGAACATCTTCACCATCTGGTTGACAGTTCCGATGACGGATTCGTGTTCCGTCATGACTTTTGGCGCACGGT
>JBAYHX010000068.1:0-10491 GCA_041665965.1 Candidatus Latescibacterota bacterium | reverse complement strand
GATAAGTCCTTTTTTGCAGCATTCATCGATAATCCGCCGGGTGGTTTCGGGATCGCGTTCTTTTGTCTTTTTTTCTTTCACAATATCGAGGCCTATGACCAGCCCGCTTCCACGAACATCCCCCAGATAACGGCATTTTTCCTGCATTGCTTTGAGACGGGCTTTCATATATTCGCCCATTTTCCGGGAATTCTCCACCAGCTTTTCCTCCTCGAAAATATCGAGGATCGCATGGGATGCGGCGCAGCAGATGGGATTGCCGCCCCAGGTGGAACTCATCTCGCCCTCGCCGAGAGATTCCATGAGCCGTGATTCCGCCAGAAGGCAGGAAATTGGCATTCCGGAACCGATACCCTTGCCGATGGTGACCATGTTCGGTTTCAGATTCTCCCACTCCAGCGCAAGGAATTTGCCGGTACGTCCAAAGGATGCCTGGACTTCGTCGAGTATGAAAATGATGCCGTGATCCTTGCACCAGTTTTCGAGGGATTTCAAAAATCCTTTCGGCGGGAAAATAAATCCTGAAGCGCCCTGATAAGGCTCGATGATCAGCCCCGCGATAGAGCCGGTGGACTGGGCATAGACAGCCTTGTCCATGAATTCGAGGCATTGGGAAGCTACATCGCCGCTTTCGGAGCCGAAGGGATTGCGGTAGGGATCGGGATACGGGACGTGTATGATTCCCGGCACGACCGGACCGAAATGTTTTTTTGTTCCCATTTTCCCGGCAAGGCTCAGAGTTCCCATTGTGCGCCCGTGGAAAGCGCCAAAAAAAGAAATGATTTCGAAATTACCGCTGGAACGCTTCGCTACCCGTATTGCGGCATCAACAGCTTCTGAGCCCACGGTTGCAAAGAAAGCGGTGTTCAGATTATCCGGGGCGAGTTTGACCATGCGCTCCGCCAGGGTAATACGCTCGACTGTCGGGGAATCATAGCAGTTGAGAAGCCGCTGCGCCTGACCCGCGACAGCTTTTGCAAGTTTCGGGTGAGCATGGCCGACATTGGTAACCAGCACACCGCTCGTCCAGTCGATGAATGTGTTGCCGTCCACATCCCAAACGGTCACTCCTTTGGCATGATCCCAGACAATCGGCGCCTGAAGGTTCAGGCAGCGGGATTCGTATTTTTCCGAAATGGCCTTATATGCAAGGGTTTTCGGCCCGGGTATGGAAGTCTTTATATTCGCAATCATAGTAAGTATTTTCCTTTATTATATAGGTTAGAGAAAAAAAGTTCAAAAACACCCTCACCCCACGCCCCCTCTCCTATAAACGGGCACGGGGAAACCCCTGTGATCTTTCATGCCCATTATTTATCAAAAACATTTGGGTTTCCCCCTCTATTGCATGCACCGGGGTTCCCGCTTTTGTGAAACAAAAGTGGGGTGGTAGAAGGGGATTATGGGGTGAGTTATAAAGTATTCTGCTCACACTTTCATTCTCAATTTCGGGCTGTGAAAGACTTCCGGGTTGATAACATGATGGGGAAGTTTACCCTCAAGGCATCTTTTCAGGTCTTCCACAATCATGACCCGGATATCCCACCCGCCTTCCTCGCTGTACCATGCAAGGTGCGGGGTGAGAATGACCGTGTCCAGTCCGAACAGTTCATAATCGGGAGGCGGCGGCTCGAAATCATAGACGTCCACCCCTGCTCCCGCGATCATCTTGCTCCTGACCGCTTCCGCGAGATCATGAACATTGACCAGCGGCCCACGGGCGGTGTTGATAAGGACAGCGGTTTTTTTCATAAGACGGAGCAGGGATGTATCGAACATTCCCCGCGTTTCCTGAGTCACCGGAACGTGGACGGTGACAATGTCCGATTCCTTCAGCACGGTTTCTATCGGGGTGTGCTCGATGCCAAGTTCCTGAAGCCGTTCTTTCGACAAATACGGGTCGCAAACCAGAATCCGCATCCCGAATGAACGCATCTTCCGGAGAACAATGCTTCCGATATTCCCGCAGCCGATGATGCCGAGAGTTTTGCCGCCCATGCGGAAAACAGGATAGATACGGTCAAAAGCCCATTTACGCTGAGCTACGGAATCTTTGAGAATATCGCTCTGGATAAGCAGCTTACGGTATACCGCCAGCATGAGCATAATCGCCTGTTCGGCCACATCTTCGCTCGAAGCGGTCGGCTGGTTGGCGCAGATAATGCCGTTTTGAGTTGCTGCCGGCAGATCGAGATTGTCATACCCGATACCGTGACGGATAATAACTTTGACATTATCCAGCCCGGCCATGACCTTCTGGGGAATCCTCGCCATATTTACAACAAGGAAATCGGCGTCATGGACGGTATCGATCAACTCTTCCGGGGCGGCTGGTTTTAACTGGTAATAAGAAAAATCGACGCCGAGTTTGTCCATTTCAATTTTTTCATAGTCAAGCTCGCGTTCTATATAATCGGTAATTTTAATGATCGGCTTTCCGGCCATCTCAGCATTCTCCTAAAGGGTGGCCAGATCTATCACTGTTCCGCCCGCTTCCGCGCTCATATGCGCTGCAACGCAGATTTTCGAGACCTCAAGGCCGTCCATGGCATTGGCATAACGACCGGTTAAGTCCTGGATATTCCCCCCATTGAGCACATGATTAAGGTGCTCGCCGAATTCCATAATCGACCAGATGCCGTAGCCGCCATATATAACCTTTCCATCGGGGGAGTGTTTCTCGGAGTAAACTCCAAGATTGAAAGACTTCTGGGTCTGACCTTTCAAACATGCTCCTGCGCCGCGGTCCTGGCTGTCCACCTCATAGATACCCTCGGCGCCGACAATCCGAATCGCCTGGTTTACAATGGCTTCGAATCCATCGGGAAGTATCCAGCAGGCGTCAACAGTAAAGGTAGCGCCGTTTTCGAATACGATTGTAGCAGAAAGGCTGTCCCAAAAATCCAGCCCCAGGCTTTTCAGCTTATCCTTGTGCCCGGTGGCGAATACCTTGGCGCCGTTTGATTTGATGACCCACCGGATAAGATCGACGAAATGCACGCCGATAAACCAGAAGGGGGAGGAACCAGCAGGCCAGTTTTTGAACCAGTCACGGGATACCTCGATGCGGTCTTCCATGTGGGCGTAACCATACTGAATTTTACCCATTTCTCCCATACGTACGGAACGCTCAAGCTCCGCATGGTACATATCGAGACGCTTGTGGAAATCCACCATAAAGATTTTATCGGGATTATTGTTGGAAGCTTCAATAATTCTGCGACAGTCTTCCATTGTAGTCGCCATAGGTTTTTCACAAAGGACATGACATCCCATTTCCAGACCGGCCACTGCGATATCGGCATGGAACGGGTCAGGAGTCACAACGGAGATGGCGTCGAGATTTTCTTTCTCGATCATTTCGCGGAAATCCGCATAAGGTTTTAGACCATATTCTTTTGCAGCTTTGTTTCGAGCATCTTCTTTAAGGTCTGCCAGCGCGACCAGTTGCGCTTTTCCCTCATTCTGAAGTTGTGTGAAAGCTTTAATATGCCATTGCCCAAAAATTCCGCCGCCGACAATACCAATTCTTGCTGTTCTTGCCATGTGCAAACTCCTTTTAACAAGGAAAAGTTTATAAAGTATTCACCGTAAAATCAGTTTCAAAATACTTGCCTCGCTGATGATATTCCGGTACGAATAAATAATTACTAGTTACTGTCATCTGAAATGCGTGTCAAATTCCCGAATGTAAATATTATACAATTTTTTAAACTCAAATAATATAGAGAAACGTCAAGACTGAATCAAATTTTTTAGGAAACATTCTCTATCTTTATCATTTTATACCTTCCTCGCCACTATCATTTCTACCACCAGAAGCGCAAGGGCAATCATTATGAACAGCCCGAATAACTCTTTCCCATAACGATCCTGAGTAACAGCTTTTACGATATTGGCAGATTCGTCAAGCGTTTTATATGGCAGGTTGCTATATGCTTTGGATATTTGCGCTTTCGTGGCGCGCTCAAAAACAACCTCTGTCTTCGGGATATCAACACAGAACCTGCCTTTTTCGCTTCCATCGGCAAATAGAGAATAGAATCCGGGATCCCCCGCTGTTTCTCCCGTCACGGTCACCGTATTACCGCTGCGAACTGTTTCCAATGAGCGCAACGGGCCGTCTTCGGGTTTCAGAGTCACCGGGCTGTCCGGGGATACATCCACCAGTGATTCACGAAGAAGTTCGCCTGACTCATAGTGTCCTCCGACAATGGATGATCCGGACAGATAGTGAACGCTTTGTATAAATAGAGGCAGAAAGATACCGGTCAAAGGAAGGTCGCTCGACCCACGTGATGTATCAACCCCGAACACAATCACCTTCCCTTTTCCGCACAACGCACTACCGGCAGCCATCGAACCATCGCCGAATCGAGCCATGATTGAAATATCTCCCTCGGGGATAATCCGGAGGTATGACTTTACCTCCGGGAGCTGAAATTTCCCGCCCGGCGATATGCCCCGGAGAACAGGATGTCCGAAGTTGAACCACTCCATGACCTCATAATTCGCCTGTTTACCATCGAGAGTAATCCGACGATCAATCCGGGCGGGGAAAAGATCCCTGAAAATACCGTTCGCATACAGGGAAGGTTCCATCTCCATCGCCGGAAAGACCAGAAGCCCTGTTCCGCGATCCACCACTGCTGTAATGAGTTTACGGTAGACAGGAGTAGGCAGTGCTTTCAACCCTGAGAGTATTACCACATCAGCTCCGTTCAAATCGGATTCATTCATTTCAGAAGCGATTTTTTTCCGAAGGGAGAACATGGGATGTTCCGAGTCAGGATCAAGCGCACGCTCCGGGAAAAAGATATCATCATCCGAATCTCCGCAGATGAGGATGTTCATCTTTTTGGACACAAGAATTACCATGCGGCGGGTTTCACCCGGTTCAAACCTTCCATCTGCCGCTGAAGCCCGCAGGGAATACCATCCGGGATTATCAGGAGTATATTCGAATCCGGTTGAGAATCTGTTGCCGGGGGATTTCCGGACTTCTGCCCGCCCTTTGCGCTCGCTGTTTACGAAAAACTCTATTCCTGCCCCTGTATCATCGGAACCGAAATTTCCTTCAACTGCAACCGAATTCTTCTTCCCTGGCGCGATAAGATAATCAGCGAGTGCAATGTCCCCTATCACAGCGCCGTTCCGATTCGAAGGACCGAGAAGAATTGTATATAGCCTGATATTTTTTACATCTTTAACAGAGTCGGGCAGCGCATCCCCCGCGCCGTCTGTCAGATAGTAGATTTCACGGTTCGGAGCAGTGGAAGCGGAAAGAAGTTCGAATGCCTTTCGGAAGGATGCGGTAGAATTGTTTACCCCATAAGAACATTCCACGCCTGACAATGCTTTCTCCAGTTCCCTGCGGTCTTGTGTAAGGCCCGATCCGAGAGATAATGGGGCTTTCCCGGAAATAATTACCGACGCGGTATCGCTCTCCCGAAGCAGAGAAAGTATCTCTTCGGCTTTCCTCAGAGCAGACGCGAACAGAAGATCGCCGCTGTCGGAATACCGCATACTCGCGGAGTTGTCAATAATTATCACCGCCGAGGTTCCGGCGCTCTTCTGAAATATGCTCCGAATCGCAGGACGGGCAAAGGCAAGGATGACCATGACAACAATGAGAGTCCGAAGGAGGAGCATGAGGAGCTGTTTCAACCTCAGCCGCCGCATACGGTCGCTTTTCATGCGTTCCAGAAACTCGATCGACGGGAAGGCGACATCCACCGCGCGACGCCGTGAGAAGAGATGGATCAGAAGCGGAAGAAAAGCTGCTCCAAGCCCGAGAAGAATGATGGAATTAAGGAAGTTCATCAGTGGAGTCTTTTCCGTTTGGACAGGTATTCGGTCAGGGCGCGGTCGAACGGTATGTCCGTTGTGAACCGGGCATAGTCCACCGAGATTTCATGCATGGCGCGCACAAGACCGGAAAGGCGCTCTTTCATGAGAGAAAGATAGTTTTCACGGATATGCCAGGGCTGGGTAGTGATACGAGCGCCGGTTTCCAGGTCGGTGAAACGGGTTTCTCCCGAATAATCGAATGAAAGCTCCATTGGATCGAGAACATGAAAAACAAGCACTTCATGGCCGTTGTGACGGAAATGTTTAAGGCCATGAATAAGTTCGTCTGGATCCGCAACAAGATCGCTGATAAGAACGACAAGACCTCGGGTCGAGATTCTCTCCGCCATGGAATGAAGGACACCGCCTGTCACTGTCTTCCCCTCCGGATGAGAGGATGAGAGGATTTTGATGATCTCCTTGAGCTGCGACTGCACCGCCCTCGGCGGAATATAATTTTTCATGGCATCGGAAAAGGTAACCAGACCCACGCTGTCACGCTGACGGATCATCAGGAAAGCAAGGGCGCTGGCAAGAATGCTCGCGTAACGGAATTTGGAGACAAGACCCCGGCTCCGAAATTCCATCGAGCCGCTCATGTCAAGGATAATGTGTGATTTCAGGTTGGTCTCCTCCTCAAACCGTTTCACATACATACGGTCGCTGCGGGCATATACTTTCCAGTCGAGGTAACGGAGAGAATCCCCTGCCATATACTGGCGGTGCTCGGCAAATTCGGCGGAAAATCCGTGATAGGGGCTTTTGTGGAGTCCGGTTATAAAACCTTCCACAACCAGACGTGCAATAAGATCAAGCCGTGAGATGCGGCTGACTATTTCCGGGGAAAGGAAATCCTTATAGGTTTGATTCATGAAGCGCGTCTATTCCTGGTAAATTTGTGGAACTCACCCCTTGATCCCCTTATATGTTAAAGGGAGGGGTACACCTTCGGCATAGAAATTAATTTCAAAATACTTTTTTTATATGAAACAGAGGGGCCTCCTCCTCTCTTTCAAAGAGAGGAGGTCAGGAGGTGAGTTATCTGCTCTCCTCGATAAGACGGCACACAATATCGGGCGCCGATACTCCTTCCGCCTCCGCAGCAAAGGTGGTTACCAGACGGTGACGGAGCACAAGCATCGCCACTGCCCGGACATCTTCCTTTGAGGGAGCAAACCGGCCTTCCAGCGCTGCCCGTGCTTTTGCGCCCAAAATAAGATATTGCGAAGCCCTGGGGCCTGCTCCCCATTTTACCCATTCCTTTATGAAGCCGGGGGCATCCTTTTCTTCGGGCCGCGACTTTCGTACGAGATCCACAGCATAGGCGACCACATCGTCAGCGGCGGGAATCCGTCGAACGAGGTTTTGGAGTTCTATGATATGTCCTGCATCGAGAATTTTTGAAGGGGTTGTATCCCCCACCCCGGTAGTCCTTCGAACGATTTCCACCTCTTCTTCCCGTGTGGGATAGTCAATCCAGAGATTGAACATGAAACGGTCGAGCTGTGCCTCCGGGAGGGGGTATGTGCCTTCCTGTTCGATCGGGTTCTGGGTGGCAAGGACAAAAAAAGGCTCAGTAAGCCGCATGGTCTGTCCCTGCACTGTAACTGCATGTTCCTGCATCGCCTCAAGGAGCGCGGACTGAGTTTTGGGCGGCGTCAGGTTGATTTCATCCGCGAGCACGATATTGGCAAAAACCGGCCCCGGAACAAATCGAAAATTCCTTCGGCCGCTCTGAGGGTCTTCCTCGATCACTTCCGTTCCCACGATATCGGACGGCATGAGATCGGGAGTGAACTGGATGCGGGAGAACGAGAGATCGAGCACCCGTGCCAGAGTCGAGATCATAAGTGTTTTCGCAAGCCCCGGTACTCCTACGAGCAGGCAGTGCCCACGGCAGAGGAGAGTGATGATAAGGTTTTCCACCACCGAATCCTGACCGACAATAACTTTCGCCAGTTCCTTTTTCATCCTCTGCTGCGAATCGGTGAGATGCGCAAGAAGCCCGATATCATCGCGTTTTACACTTTCCGGCATTGAAAATCCTTTCGATAATGAGATATCAGAAAAAATAATTCGAATTCATTGTGTTTTCACCTTCTCAAGAAAGGCTTCGCGTTTTTTCCTGACTGAATTAATGATGAAGATAGCCGAACACCTCTTGATATCATCGAGCATGACAACCTTCTCCTTGACTTCTTTTCTATCAATCATCCATGCACGGAAAGTACCCGGAAGCAGTCCACTTGAGACAGGAGGGGTTACCAATTCGTCATCAAATTGAAAGACAACATTTGCTGTCGTCGTTTCCGTTACCTCTCCACGCTCATTCCAGAGCAGTATATCTTTAGAACCGGGCATGACTCCACCGGCAGGGTAAATTTCCCTGTTCGTTGTCTTATGATAGTGAAAAGGATTTGTTGAATCAACAGGCACGGAAGCAAGACGAAGAAGCACCGGAAATTCCTGCCCCGAGTTATTCATCTGCGTACTCTCTAAAGAAACAGACCCATCCCTTGAAACGAGCAGGCGCACTTTCATGGGACTCATAGGAAATGTATTCTCCAACTCCGAGAGCTTTCCTAAAATACAATCGATATTCACAGCCATCCCAAAATACTTTGCTGAATCGCACATCCTCCTGAGATGATAACCGAGCAGAAAATAGTTTTCATCCGGTGTCCACAAAATAGTCTCGATGAGTGAGAATTCAGTTTTTGTCCCATGTAATACCCGAGCTTTGACCAGACATTCCCTGTATTCCTCATCGGTCGAAGAATCCCAGACGATCCCTCCGCCAACCCCGTATTCGGCTTGTTTCAGTTTTCTGTCGACAAGAACCGTGCGAATAGCAACGTTGAATTGAGCCTTCCTGCCGGGAGCGATAAATCCGATACAACCAGTGTAAATACTGCGAGGAGCAGTCTCAAGGTCGGCTATTATTCCTGTAGTATGGGGCTTTGGGGCGCCTGTAATTGAAGCGCACGGGAAAAGGGCGCGTATGATTTCATTCACAGAGGCTTCACTTTCTGCGGAAATGGTAGAGGTCATCTGCCAGACAGTCGGATACCGCTCAATATCAAAAAGACTCTTTACCTTTACACTGCCTTGTAATGCTATGCGTCCCAAATCATTCCTCATCATATCGACTATCATTACATTTTCCGCACGATTCTTCTCCGAGTTGTACAACCACTCAGCCAGTTTGTTATCATCGGTAAGGGTGCACCCACGGGGGGCTGTTCCTTTCATCGGACGCGTTGTTAACGTACGTCCATTTAATCGAAAAAACAACTCCGGAGAGGCAGAACATATAACAAATCGGCCGGTGTCGACATATGCGCCATATTCCGCCTGCTGAGTCCGGATGAGATGAAGAAATAATGGCCATGTACCGCAAGAAAAAGGGGCGCGCAGCCGGAATGTATAATTTACCTGATATGTTTCTCCACGGGCGATACATTCCTTGATATGTACGACAGCCCTTTTATATTCTTCTTTATCAACAGTGGGAGTCCAATCCGTCGCAAGGTATGAATTTTCCGATGGATCATATGGTAATTTCATGATACCGGGAGTAGAATATAATCCGAACCAGAGCAGGGGAAAAGAGTTCGATGCCCGAACCCGTAAAGCGGAATCAAAAGCGGGCGAAGCTTCGTAACTAATAAATCCCGCAGCATACATTCCCTGTTCTTCAACTATCGTTTCAACTCTTTCCAGCGCCGAACCAATTTCTGTGCAATTATGTACCGCGACTATTAGCTGTGGATTACAGAAATTAAGCCAGGTACGGGTAACAGCGTCATGAATTAAAACCTGATGTTTCAATGTAAATTAAATCCCTCCATAATCCGGCATGTTCGTTCACATTATCCGTGTTACGTTTTCAATTCTTTCTTCTTCGCACCGGGGAAAAGAACATTATTCAAAATCAACCGGTACCCCGGAGAATTTTTGTGAAGAAAGAGCTGGGTTGGCGAATCGCCCACCTGGTGACGGTAATCCTCGGGATCGTGGCCGCCAAGGAATGTCCATGTCCCCTTTCCAAGGTTACCGTGGATGTAGCGGGCAGTTCCTCTGCTTTTGTTTTCGCCCATGATAACCACATTCTTTTTGATCAGGCTCTTTTTGAACTCGGTGGTCTGTCCCATGAAACCGCTTACAGGGTTCTCGTGATCCTGTGTCAGCATGGCTGGAACAGGATCATATTTAGCGCTGAATTCGAAAAGCTCGAAGTAATCCATCGCCTCGGCAGCGGCGTTGGCTAATGCTGCGGGAGGTGTGACATCTATATCGGAAACCTCATATACATAAGGATCAGTCACCAGTTTAAAATTTTCGAACGCCAGAGTATGAGTGAAATCCAGCTTTGACTGGTAACCGTGGTCAATGGAGTCGCCGTCGAATTCAGGTACGACAATATCTGTCCCATGCGCGGCAAGAGCAATGTCAATCGTATCTGTAGCCGAGCACATGGCAAAAACGAATCCGCCGTTATCGATATAGGTGCGGATAACCTCCGCAACCGCTTTCTTTTCGTCAGACACCTTTGCGAAACCGAGTTTCTTTGCCATCGCCTCGAATTCGATCTGCTGTTGAATATACCAGTCCGCCCCGCGATATGCGCTGTAGAATTTG
>JBAYHX010000067.1:0-10525 GCA_041665965.1 Candidatus Latescibacterota bacterium | reverse complement strand
TGGGGTTGATTATAAAATAATAACCCGAAGATTCACCGAGGCTTTTTTCGAAGGATGCGAAAAGCTGGGTGTACGCCCCGCGACTGTGCATCCTCGCGCGACCGACAATATCGAAAATATGCTCGATCTCATACAACGGCTCATCGAACGCGGGCATGCTTATGTTGTGGAGGGCGATGTTTACTTTGATATTTCTTCCTTCCCGGGGTATGGGAAGCTTTCCGGGAGAGATATTGAAAAAATGCTCTCTGGCGCTCGTGTCGATATTGATGAGCGGAAGAATAATCCGCTGGATTTTGCACTCTGGAAAGCCGCTAAACCGGGAGAGCCTTCCTGGGAAAGTCCCTGGGGACCCGGACGGCCCGGGTGGCACATCGAATGCTCGGTCATGTCCATGCGCTATGCCGGAGACACCCTTGATATCCACGCCGGCGGGCAGGACCTTATATTTCCCCACCATGAAAATGAAATCGCGCAATCCGAAGGCGTAACCGGAAAACCGTTCGCACGGTATTGGCTGCACAACGGCTTTCTTGATATCGAGGGAGAGAAAATGTCAAAATCCCTCGGTAATTTTCTCACTGTCCGCGATATTCTCAAACGATACGATCCCATGGCGATACGGATGTTTTTCCTTCTAAAGCACTACCGCTCGCCCATTGATTTTTCCGAAGAGAGAATCAATGAGGCGCAGTCGGCGCTGGAACGAATGAGAAACGCTTACCGTAAAATCACGCTCATTCTTTCCAAAACAGGTCTGCCGGTTTCCCATTCCGATGCACCTGAAGAGTCCCGGGTAGAAAAGATCAAAGAGAACAAACTGGCAATCATTGAAGCGATGGATGATGATTTCAACACTGCAAAAGCAGTGGGACACCTTTTTGAGATCGCGCGAGTAGTAAACAGCGAGAACGAGAAGCATTCTCATGCGGCTGAAGTTTTGCAGGCCGCCAAAGAAGTTTTCGATACCATCGGCAATGAGGTTTTTGGAATCGAATTCGAAACGCCGTCACCCGGCGCAGGTCTGGCTGATGAACTCATGTCTCTTATCATCGAACTCCGAACCCAGGCCCGCAAGGACAAAAACTGGGCACTCTCGGACCTGATTCGGGACAAGCTGAAAGAAATGGGGATAGCTCTTGAGGACGGAACTGAGGGAACGCTTTGGAAAAAGGAGAACAAGCCCCTCGATACTCAGTCTTAAACGGGGTCTTATTCAAACCGAAGTCCATGAAAAAGGGACAGTCTGCAAAGACTGTCCCTTTTTTAATGCCATTCTGCTTCTATCCTATTTTTTCTTTTTTGTGGTGATATGAAGGTACCATTCGGCAATAACCGGTGTTGCCACATAGATCGAGGAATAGGTACCGATCACAATTCCTATTATAAGAGCAAAGGAAAAGTCGTGGATCACCGCTCCGCCGAAGAAGAAAATCGCCAAAACGGACAAAAGGGTAAGGAACGAAGTGATGGTCGTCCGGGAGAGGGTCTCATTGATAGCCCTGTCCAGGGTTACCAGATAGCCCTCCTGGGTTCCCTTTCGGAGTTTTTCCCGGATTCGGTCAAACACCACAATTGTATCGTTGATCGAATACCCCATGATTGCGAGGATCGCCGCGATCACGGTTAGAGAGATTTCCTTCCCGAGTATGGAAAACAATCCCAGAATAATGATAGGATCGTGGAAGAGCGAAACAACCGCACCCAATCCGAATTTGAAATCAAACCGTAAGGATATATAGATGAGAATCACCAGCAGCGACCAGAAAATCGCCCACCATGCTTTTCCCCGCAGTTCGTTTCCGATGGAAGGCCCTACCAGTTCCTCGCGAAGCACCCATTTGGTCTCATCGCTTGGTATACTTCCTACCAAACCGGACCTGAGGGCTTCTTTCACCTTTTCGGAGGTCTCCTGCATATTGCCGACTTTAATGATACGGATAAGAACATCTTGATTCCCCTTACCAAGGAATTGAATTTCGCTTGTGGAAAGGTCGGTTCCCTTCACATCAACTTTCCCGAGCGCATTACGGATATCACCGATCTGCACCGATTTGTCAAAGTGAAGCTCGATAAGCGATCCGCCTAAAAAGTCGATGGAATACTTCGGGCCTCCGTGATAGATTATCGATCCGATTCCGCTTAGAATGAGCACTCCCGAGAACAGGTACGCCCACCTGCGGAATTTAATAAACGGGATTTTTGCATTTTTGAATACTGCCAGTTTTCCGACCGAAATATGGTGTAGTTTCAGGGTCAGGAGATCGGTCATGACCTTTGAGGCGACAAGAGCGGTAAAGACTGTTGAAACGATACCAACCATCAGGGTGAGAGCAAATCCTTTGATGGGGCCGGTTCCAAAATTATAAAGAATGATACCGGTCAGGAACGTAGTGATATTTGAATCGAGAATTGTCCATCGGGCGCGGAAATATCCGTTATCTAAAGCAACCTTGCTGGTGTTTCCAAGCCTCAGTTCTTCCCTAATACGCTCAAAAACCAGCACGTTCGCATCAACCGCCATACCCATCGTCAGAATAATACCTGCCATACCGGGAAGAGTAAGAGTTGCCCGGAAAAAAGCCAGATAAGCGAGGATGAAAAGCGCATTGAGAAACAGCGCGATAACCGCAATCGAACCCTGCCCCATATAGTAGATCAACATAAACGCGATAATTGCCGCCATGGCGATGACGAAAGCCTGCTTGCTGTCCCGTATGGAATCCGCTCCAAGGGAGGGACCAACCGTCCGGTCTTCAAGAATCTGAACGGATGCAGGCAGAGCGCCGGAACGGAGCACAAGAGCAAGGTCGCGGGCTTCATCGTTCGAGAAACTACCGGTGATCTGCGAAGTCCCTCCGTCGATCCTGGCCATGATTTTCGGAGCGGAATAAACGGTTGTATCAAGAACAATAGCGAGACGTTTTCCGACATTTGCACCGGTGATCCGGGCCCATTCACGGGCGCCGTCCTTGGTGTTCCTCATCTCTACCTCGAACTGGCCTGCATTCATGCCGGAACCTACGGTAGCCCGTGCATCAGCAATCTTTTCGCCGGTCATCTCGTTGGCCAAATTGAGGAGAAACAGCTCGCGGAGACCATCCTCGCGGGTTTTTTCCGGCCCCCAGAGGAAAATTGAGCCGGAACTTTCAAGAATTTTCTGTACATTCGGGTCATTAAGGATAGCTTTTACCCGTGGAACATCATCAGGTCTGACCAGCATATCAAAGGTCGGTTCGCCGCCGGACTGGGTATATTGAAGCATGCCGGTGAACTTTTTTTGATTATCTGCGCCGGCAAGCTCTTTTGTAGTATCGGAAAGAGCAAGAGCGGTAAAAGTCGAATCCTTAGCTCCGACAAGATAAAGATCAAGCTTGTCGGTTACAAATTTTATATCCTGGTCGCCTTTGAGAAGTTTGAATTCAAGACGAGCAGTTGTACCAATCAGCTTTTTGGCGCGTTCAACATCGTGCATACCGGGAAGCTCAATGATGATACGGTTAATTCCCTGCTTCTGAACCACCGGCTCGACCAGTCCAAACTGATCGACACGGTTGGAAATAACAGTGATAGCCCGGTCTACAGCGTCAGCAGCTTGTTTGGTATCCATCCCCTTGGTATCGACCTCCATAACGAGATGTATACCGCCCTGCAAGTCAAGACCGAGGTTGAGAGTTTTCGCCCGGATTTTTTCCAGTTCCCCCGGATCCATGACCGATTTTTCCTGGTCGGTCATCATAAAATACCGAACTGAAGGATATAATTCCCAAATAGATGCAAGAATCAGTAAGACAATCAGCCCAATTTTCCAGGTTATTGAATACTTAGACTTGCTGCTTGATCTCAGTTTCGCTGTTCTTCGAACCATCTCAACCCTCTTTACTGGTTATGAATTAGGTGAATCATATCTTTCACCGCTCTGTCTAATCCTGCATAAATAGCCCTTGCCATGATCGAATGACCTATATAAAATCCTTTTATCTCATGAATACCACATACCGGAACAATATTCTTGTATGTCAGCCCATGCCCTGCATGCACCTCAAGGCTGCATTCGTCCGCAAACCGTGCGCCCTGCGCCAGTATATCAAGATGAATCCGTGCATCTTCCGGTGTCTTGGCGTTTGCATATTCGCCTGTGTGAAGTTCAACACACTGCGCGCCTGTTTCTTTTGACGCCTCGATCTGTTCGAGATACGGGTCGATAAACAAACTTACTACAATGCCTTTTGATGTAAGGGTATCAATTGCGGCTTTGATTTGCTCCTTATTTGCGATTACATCCAGACCTCCCTCAGTGGTTACCTCCTGACGCTTCTCCGGCACCAGAGTAACAAGATCGGGCAGTATTTTGGAAGCAATTCCGATCATTTCATCTACCGCCGCCATCTCCAGATTGAATGGCAGTTGAACAACTTCCCTCAACAAACGAATGTCGCGGTCAACGATATGACGGCGGTCTTCGCGAAGATGCGCGGTGATACCATGCGCACCGGCCATCTCGATAATTCCTGCCGCAAAAACAGGATCAGGCTCCACTGTTTTCCGCGCCTGGCGAATGACAGCAACATAGTCGACATTTACACTGAGATATGCCATATATCACCTCTGGTTAAAAACTAAATATACTCAAGATACAACCCAAAGAGAATGATTTTTCAGATTTTCTGGCATTTTTTCATTATTTATATATACGCCAAAGAGTTATGTAAATATCTTTCCGGAATTTCATTGTCCGGAAAGATTCTGAACTGCCGAAAATACCTCTTCCGCTGTTATTGAGCCTTCGTTCCCTGTCACCACTCGCGTTTTTTTGCCGTGATGGCCATAAACCTGCGCATTACTCGCTAAAAAAATCGCTACGACAGGTTTTCCAAGAGCTTCCGCCACATGCATCGGTCCGGTATCCCCGCTGACAAACAACCTAGCTCTCTCAATTATTGCAGCCATCTGCCCTACAGATACTCTTTCAAGGATATCAAACTCCGCGTGCGCAAGAGTACGCAAACTGAATAATGTCTTTTGTTCAGATTTCCCTCCGATAACCACAACCTTTTCCCCTGTTGCAGCGATACGGTCTATCAGGTCAGCGAAGTTTTCTATGCTCCAGCGTTTTTTACCCTTACCGCCGGGATGCATCACAACAAAGGAATCAGTTTCCGCAATTGAATGATTCTGAAGCCATTCTCCTGCAAAACTGCGATCATGATCCCCCACATAAAAAGCGGTTTGATATTTCCTTATCCCCGGAAGAATCGGCTCGATAATCCTCTGCATGGCTTCAGCCATGGGAGTGTTTTCAGGGGGTGGAGGAATGATAATATTCATGAATGTGCCGGCATTTTCACGATCGTAACCCAAACGGTACCGCGCACCGGAAAAAAAAGTCAGGAGGACATTGTTAAGGGAAAAATGGCACCCGTCGGAAACATCAATTGCCAGATCATACCGCGCATTCTTCAATTTTCGTATAAATCCAAAATACGACCAGGGGATCAGCCTTGCCTTTTGTTTTTTAAAGATAACAAAACGGTTGACATTGGGATTTTCGGCAAGGATATCCTCAAAACCTTCAGCGACCAGCACATCAACCTCGGCATCAGGCAGTACCGCCTTCAATGCGCTGAGCAGAGGGGTCATAAGAATCAGATTTCCCAGCCGTGAATCCTGACGGACAACCAATATTTTCGAAAGACTGCCGGTATCAACTTCATCAACAGGCAATCGCTCTGATTTCAGCGCTTTTTTTAAAAGGTTTCGTATTATTTTTTTTGAATAACGCTCCAGGCCTTTAAAAATTTTCACAGCTTTACCCTGCCTGCGAGACCGGGGGACATCGCTGCGCCAATACGGCCATCCTTTTCAAAGAATATCAAGGTCTCCACATTTCCTAGCTTCCTGGCAAACTCAACGCCTTTTACCGGCCCGAGAATAAACATTGTAGTAGAAAGTATATCTGCATCCATTGCGCTCGTGGTCCATACCGTTGCCGAGATGGATTCCCTTGACGGCTGGCCGGTCTTGGGATCCAGAATATGATGATACCTTATCCCGTCTTTTATAAAAAATCTCTCATAATCGCCTGAAGTGGCAACAGCGGAATATGGTGCAGGTTCAACGAGAATAGCCCCCTCTTTTCTCGGATGACGGACACCGATAATCCAGTCTTTCTCTGCGTTTTTCATTCCAAGAAAGCTGAATTTCCCCGGTTTCTTCCCAAAGGTAACAATATTCCCGCCTGCATTCACCAGACCGGAAATCGCGCCTCCCTGTTTGAGAATTGCGGCCATTCTATCCACAGCGTATCCTTTTGCGACTCCGCCGAAATCAAGGTTGATTCCGGGAACGGTTAACCGTAAACGGTTGCCTTGTATCTCAACCTTGCTCAGATCGACAGTTTTGAGCGCTTTTGACAAACTGGCGGGATCCGGAATTTTCCCCCCATTCTCAAAATCCCAAAGCCATTTCACCGATCCGATAGTCGGGTCGAAAACTCTGTCATCAATCTGATAAAAATAGAGCGAACGGGTCAAAACTGCTTTCAGGTCGGGATTCATATCCCACCAGACAGAGGAATGTCCGGCATTTATCCGTTTCAGATCGCCGTCGCCTTTGAGAGGCTCCAGGACATGCTCGATCCTGGCGATTTCATCGAAAGCTTTCCGAAGGAGAAGATTCCCTTTTTCACGGTTGGCAGCGAATACCTTTATGGAGATGTTCGTATTCATGTGGAATTCGGTGGATTCGACAGCCTGGGGAGCGCTGAACCATCCGCCAAATAAAACCCATGATACGGCCAAAACCAACAGCAATACGGCCAAAATCAGCCCGCGTTTCCAGATATTTCTGAGTATATGTGAAACTGGTATATCCATAATCTTTTCTATCATTTAAAATGACGACTTACCATCATTGTGAAATACTGCTCGAAATCTTCCTTTATATCCGGCTTTTCAAAACGGTCCAGAATATTCCTGCACCGGTCGATATACCCATAAGCTTGCATTGTGGCGTATTCCACACCGCCATTATTTGTTACTACCACAGAAAGCGATTCAATATCATGCCGGCCTTTATAGAGAATATCCTCAACTTCACCATTTGTGTAACCGCGGAGAGAGTAAATGAGAGGAAGGGTCATGCACCCGGTCTTTAAATCCATCATATTGGATTTACCCATAACCCTTGCATCGCCGCGATAATCAAGAATATCATCCATGATTTGAAACGCCATTCCAACGCTTTCGCCCATCTCACGCGCCCAACTGCGCTCACGATCACCGCCGCCGCCGAGAAGAATTCCCAATTCCCCGGATGCCGCAAAAAGAGATGCAGTTTTATCTTTGATGATGGAAAGATACATTTTTTCATCTACCGGCCCCGTTGTGAGCGAATCGCGAATTTCCCCTTCCACCATACGCTCAAAAGCATCCTGGAGAATCGGAATTACTTCGTCATTATTTATGGTTTCAGCGGTCTTCATGGCTTTCATATACATATAGTCGCCAAAGAGAATGGAGACTTTATTCGAATGAAGGGTATTCAACGTCGCCACCCCTCTCCGCATATTGGAATCATCCACAACGTCGTCATGAAGAAGAGACGCGATATGAACCGCCTCAACAACGGCTGCTGCCTTGCGGAGAGAGTCCCATTCGCCTCCGGTCAACCTTGAGCTCAGTGCCATGAAAAGCGGCCTTGCCCCTTTGCCCCGCCGTGAGAATATATCTTCAAGAATTACATTAATAATAGTGTTTGAGGAACTATAGTCTTTATGCAGATCGTCGTAAACATCCGTAAGTATTTCCGGCAGTACTTCTTCATGTATATTCATTAACGCCCCGAAGATTCTATGTTTGAAATGATACTGACATTGGATAGCGGCTTTCATATCCGTTAAACAATAATTTTAAAGAGCATTCATATCATGATGATAAACTTTAAATATAGGAAATTTCAGTATCTATGTCAAGGTTAATGGAACTCAGCAGTGTGCGTTCCAGGAAGAATAATCCGAGATGGGGATGGCCGAAAAAACAGCTTTCCTTACCTTTCCTCTATCAGCGGACATCTCTCCAACACCGATTCGGGTTACACTATTTTAGAGAATTGTTTTTCTTCCCGCAAACCGCGCTACGAGGATACTGATTTCATAGAGGATATAAAGAGGAATCGCGAAAAGGGTCTGGCTGATAGGGTCAACCGTGGGAGTTACAATGGCGGAAATGACAAAAATGATTACAACGGCATATCCACGGTACTTGGACATAAACGTGTGTTTGACTATACCTATTTTTGCCAATACAAAAGTCACTACCGGCAGTTCAAAGGTGATGCCGAACGCAATGACAAATTTGATAATGAGACTTACAAAAGGCCCGATGGTAATCATCCCTTTGGTTCCTGGAAGAGCAAAGCTGGTCATGACAAATTTCAGCATATAGGGAACCATGACAAACCATGCCAATGCCGCTCCGCAGAAAAAACAGCCTGTGGCAGCAAAAATGAGCGGCAAAACCCAGCGTTTTTCATTTTTGTACAATCCGGGGGAAACGAATGACCATATGAAATAAAAGACGAATGGAATCGCGATAAAAAGGCCCATGAAGAATGCCATCTGGAGCCTGAGCATGAGCGTCTCCAGCACTTTGGTAAAAACCAAATCGCCAATCCCGGCATTTTTCGCCAGCACTGTGATCTGCGAAAAAAACCAGTCCGCAAGATACCATGAACCGATCATGGTAATAACAATGGTAATAATTGATTTTAGAATCACCCAGCGGAATTCCTCGAGGTGATCGAGGAAGGGCATTTCAGTTGGATCACGGTTCTCATCCTTTTCAATGTTATCGGTGGTTCCCCCGCCGGAACCATCACCGCCGGAAACAAGTCTCCGTAAACGCTCAGGAAGGGCGCCTGCCGTTTCTTTTGTATCCACATCGGCTGCCGGATCCGAAAGAGGAATTACGGGAATCGTTTTAGCTTCCCCGACGGCGAGCAATTGATCTGTATCGAGGTTCTTCCAGTATTTCTTTTCAACTCCGCCGGGAAATGAACAAATTCCGAGAGGATGGATTGATACGCGGAAAGGGTCACGAACCAGTGCAGTGAATGGAATTTTATACCCTTTTTCGGAAGACAGATAATCGTTCCTTTCACTGTCATTTCCGTCATCAAGGCTGATTTCGAAAAGACGTCCGGGAACGAAAGCGCCGGCAACAGCAAGAGGAGCAGTGTTTTCTTTATCACCCACAGACAGTCTTTCTGCAAGACCAGCAGGGGTAATATCTCCTCCCGTATAATTACCGGCATAATTATAGTCGCCTAAACCGGCGTATGGATATTGCTCATCCATGTTTTGTTTCCCGGGGTTTATTCAGAATATTAACATCATTTTGCAGGGGGATTCATGAAGGCCGGATTCACTATTTTAGCATATCCATGCCGACATACCCCATTGCTCCGACCACACGAATCGCCTTCTCAGGACAAACTTCGAGGCATAAACCGCAGCCGATGCATTTTTTTGGATCGATATGATGAATCTTCTCAGGCTCTCCTGTGATACAATCTTTCACAGGGCATACCTCGACACATTTCCCCTGTCCCTTGCACTTTGTATCAATTGTCAAATGGGGACGTTTCGGGGCAAGATCAATGTAGGACTTCGTCGGGCATTTATAGCAGGCTATAATCAGGTTTGAAGAGGCGTTGTAATCAACGACCGGAAGATTGTCTTTCATCTGAATGACATTGTTCGGCGTAACTTTTGAGCAGATGCCGCACCCAATGCACCCAACCGAGCAGACATCTTTTACCGCTTTCCCTTTTTCGTGGGAAGAGCATCCAAGATAAATCGACGTTGTATCGGGGAGCAGGTCGAACAGATGTTTCGGGCATATCCGTATACAGGCCCCGCAACCGGTACATTTGTTTATATCAACCACAGGGAGACCATTTTCTCCCATGCGGAGAGCGTCAAATTTACATGCGCCTACACAGGAACCGAATCCCATGCACCCGTATTCGCAGGCTTTCGGCCCACCCCCTAAAAGGACAGCCACCTCGCAGTCTCTGATACCGTTGTATTGGTACTTGTCTTTTGCCTTATCACGAGAACCCGCACAGTGAAGATACGCTACCTTCCTTACGGTTTGCTGATCCTCAAGGCCGAGAATGCCGGAAATTCTTCGGGCAGCGGAAGCACCCCCGGGTGCGCACATGTTTGCCGGGGCGCCTTTTATTACAATGGCATCCGCATATCCGGCACATCCCGGAAATCCGCAGCCTCCGCAGTTGGCGCCGGGAAGAATGGCGATTATTTCTTCAACTTTGGCGTTTTTTTCCACCGCGAATTTCTTTGCGGCATAGGATAAGCCGGCTCCTAATACAAGACCTATACCGCCCATTGTGAACAAAGTATAAAGAAAAACAGATTCCATTGTTATTAAAATACTCCTAACCGAGCGTAAGTCCGCTGAAACCCATAAACGCAAGCGCCATGAGGCTTGCCATAATAAACGCT
>JBAYHX010000066.1:0-10745 GCA_041665965.1 Candidatus Latescibacterota bacterium | reverse complement strand
TCATATCTGCAAGAAAGATCTTGAAACTCTTTTCGGTCAAGGCGCGGAACTTCATGCATTCCGTGATCTGTATCAAAAGGGAGAGTTTGCAGCGCAGGAGACAGTTTCTCTTGTCGGGCCAAAAATGCGTATTCTCGAAAAAGTGAGAATCCTTGGGCCAATGCGAGACCATACGCAGGTTGAACTTGCCCGTACGGATGCCATTTTCCTGGGTATCGATGCTCCGGTACGTATGTCGGGTGAAATAAAAGGCTCTGCTCCCATCACCATTGTCGGTCCAAAAGGTGTTGTGGAAATGAAAGAAGGCTGTATCCGCGCCATGCGTCACATCCATATGAATCCAAAAGAAGCGGAATCGTTTGGACTAAAGAACGGTGATATGGTAAAACTACGGGTCGGTGGACCATCTGCTGTTACTTTCGAAAATGTTGCCATTCGTGTTTCCGACAAGGTGAGACTTCAGGTTCATCTTGATACAGATGAAGGAAATGTAGCAGATGTACATTGTAACCAGGATGTTGAGATTATTAAAGATTAATACTATTTTGTGAGGTAAAAATTATTATTACAACTGTATGTAAAAGTTTACTAAAAAGAACACACACTTATTCCCATTAACTAAAACTCATAGGGAGGTTTAAACACCATGAAGAAAGCAATCGGACTTCTGGAAACCAGAGGTTTCACAGGTCTTGCAGTTGCCACTGACGCCATGCTGAAAAGCGCAAGTGTAGAGCTTCTCAAGCAGGTCTCTATTGGAGGCGGATTTGTCACCACGGTTATTATGGGTGATGTAGGGTCTGTCAAAGCTGCGGTGGAGTCGGGCACGGAAGTTGCCAAAAATGTGGGCGAATTCATTTCCTCGCATATCATTCCACGGCCCCATGATGAACTTGACGTAATGTTCAAGTAAACCCGTGAAATGGAGGGAAGTCACATGATGGCATTAGGTTTTATCGAGACAAAAGGATTTGTAGCTGCTGTAGAAGCGGCTGATTCAGCTCTTAAAGCGGCAAATGTATCTCTTGTTGGTCAGAAACGTGTAGGAAGCGGCCTCGTTGCTGTAATATTGACCGGTGATGTTGCCGCTGTAAAAGCGGCAGTAGAGGCAGGAACCGAATCGGCGTCTGCCGTCGGGCAGGTTGTCGCTACCCAGGTTATCGCCAGCCCCCACGAGGATATGCGTGCAATGATCTTTGAGGCGCCTGCAAAAGCAGAAGCTAAACCCGCTGCTTCAGCAAAAGCTCCGGAAGAGACGAACAAGAAGAAAAATCCCGGGATATAATCCGGAAAGAGGGTAAAAAAGTGGTAGTAGGCAAGGTTATCGGAGAGATTGTTTCTTCGGTTAAAGTTGACCGTCTGGTCGGGCAGAAATTTTTGCTGGTCGAGATTCAACGGGTCACCAAAGATGTTTCCGGAACTTCCTTAATACCGACAGGCAGTACGCTTGTGGTTAATGATCCCCTGGGTGCCGGGAGAGGTGAGGTTGTGCTTTGCGTGCAAGGTTCTTCAGCACGTATGACCGATCTCACCGCAACCATCCCGACTGACGGATTGATCATAGGAATCGTGGATTCGATTACAATCGAAGCAGCCACCGTGTATCGGAAGGATATGTAATATGGCAGCTGTAGGTGCCGATCTTATTACAGCTGTTCGTGATGCAGGCGTTGTAGGAGCTGGAGGCGCCGGTTTCCCGACCCATGTCAAACTTGGCAATGCGGTGGATACATATATCGCCAACGGCGCCGAGTGTGAACCGATCCTTGAATCTGACCTTCACCTCATGATTCGTCATGCCCCGGAAATCATCCGCGGGCTGGAGGCGGCCATGGAGCAGGTGGGGGCCGTCAGAGGATTTATTGCCATCAAAGGCAAGAACAAAGCGGCAATAAGCGCGATAGAACGTTCTATTGCGGGGAAACCGAGCCTGCAGGTCGCCACTTTGGCAAATACATATCCGGCCGGGGATGAGATGGTGCTTACCCGTCAGGTCACCGGCAGGATGATACCACCAGCAGGGCTTCCGTTCCAGGTTGGTGTGACCGTGAGCAATGTTGCGACACTGAAACAGATCTCGGATGCTATGGACGGGAATGCGCTGACTTCACGGCTGGTAACAGTCGGAGGAGAAGTAGCAAAACCTGTTACCGTTGATGCCCCTATCGGGACACCGATTCGTGACCTGGTTGCAATGGCTGGTGGTCCGTCAGTAAGCGATTACGAAATCGTTTTTGGCGGGCCGATTATGGGACCGATTGGAAGCCTTGATGGTTTCATCACAAAAACCATGGGTGGAATCATTGTTCTTCCCGCCGATCATACAATGGTTCGGTTGAAAAAGCAATCCGACCCGGTAACCAAGCTTCGGGCAAAATACTGTTGCACATGTCAGGAATGCACCATACTCTGTCCACGGAATGCTATTGGTCACCCGATCCAGCCGTCAAAAATGATGTCGAAGGCCTGGTATATTGAAGAAATCCTTCGTAAAATTGAGAACCATGAAATAGACAGCATAACGGAACGGATGGTTTCGGAATCTCTTCTCTGCTGCCAGTGCGGTATTTGCGAGCAGTATGCTTGTATATTCGGACTGTCGCCCAATAAAGTCTATGCTCTGGTACGTGCTGCGGTTCGTAAAGCCGGGCTGAAATTTGATTTTTCTAAGATACAGCTTTATGGGGGGACCCTGTTTGAATATCGCAAAATCCCCGCTCTTACCTATGCCCGTAAACTGGATCTGGAAAGATATATTGTACATACCGAACTCTTGCCAGCGGGTTCTCTCAAGCCGAAAAAGGTGAAAATTGCACTCTCTCAGCATTTGGGCGCTCCGGCAAAACCGGTAGTAAAATCCGGGGATCATGTGAAAAAGGGGAGTCTGATTGGCGAGATTCCACAAGGCGCCCTTTCTGCAAGAGTTCATGCCTCCATTGACGGTCTGGTGGAGGAGGTTAATGATTTGCATGTGGTTATTGGGGGAATCGGTTTATGAGTATGTGTATAGGATTTCTCGAATATATCAGCATTGGAAAGGGTATCGAGGCTGCCGACCTTATATCGAAAAATACCGGTATCGATATTCTCCTTTCTGCTCCGAACTGTCCGGGTCGTTATCAGATTCTTTTTTCCGGAGATGTCGGCGCTGTGGAGGAGGCTGTCGGACTGGCGCATGGTATTGCGGATTTTAGCTATCTTGATTCGCTGATTCTTCCCAGAGTGGATGATCAGGTTGTGAGGGCCCTTTACGCCCCGGACACAACGGATATCGGAGACGCTATCGGTGTGTTCGAGACCATGACCATGACTGCAACCATCGAAGGAGCAGACACGATGGTGAAAACTTCCGATGTCCGTATTATGGATCTTCGGCTCGGGAAAGGGCTTGCCGGAAAGTCCTATGTGATTATTACCGGCGCTGTGCAGGATGTTCGTTCAGCCATGGATGTCGCTCTTGAGGGCGTCAAGGATCGCGGAGTGCTTATCTCTTCGGTGGTGATTCCTTCATTCAACCGTGAACTGATTCGGCATCTGGTGTAAGTGTTTCGGTATACTGTAACAGTTGCTGATGTTCGAGAAGAGTTACTAATTATCAGTAATTATCATAGATAAACAGAAAAAATGAAGAGATGTATTTCTATCGGTTTAATAAAGTTTTAATTCGAATAAAGTACTTCTTATGATGTGTTTTTTTATTAGGATTTCGTCATGCGTGAAGGCAGAGTACTTGGCAGCATAACATCCACCATTAAGCATCCTTCGCTGATTGGCAAGAAGCTGCTCATCGTACAGGTGCTCAATGCTTCAGGTCAGCCGGAAGGGAAACCGCAGATTGTCGTTGATTTTACCGGCGCAGGAAAAGGGGATAAGGTGCTGTTGAGCTGGGATGGCTGGGGATCGCAGGAGTATTTCAATGATCCCAAAGTACCGCAGAGGGCATGGTTGTGCGGAATCATAGATGAAGATGACGAGCGATAATTCATATATCAGGCAGGTGCAGAATGAATCAGAATGAATTGATCGAAGCTGTAGTGAAAGAGGTAAAAAGGGTTCTGGCCCTGAAAGGAGTGCAGGTAGCGCCCTCTCAGGAAATAAAGTCAGGCTCTGCTCCGGGTAAAACTGTCAGTAAGCTGGAAAAAAAGGTATCGCAAATGCCCGTATCTCTTTTTGGGAATGACTCCCTGACAGGGAAACAGGTAATCATTCAGAAAGACCTTCTCAATATAACAGGCAATTCGGTTCAGATTGCTCGGAAAGCTGTCATTACTCCGATGGCGATCGATTACGCCCGTGAGAAGGGAATTACCATTATTCGGGTAGATGTACAGGAAAAAAAAGATGATTTGCCGGCTTTGTCCGGCGCTGTTTCTGTGGGATTTGTTGTCAGCAGGGATTTTCCGGGTGAAAGTACTGTTCTCAGTTCACTACTGACTGCAAAAGGATTCCAGGTTCGGGAATACTCAGGGGCATCGTATGAAGCTGCTGTAAAGAACATGTGCAGCGCAGTGGTTTCAGGTGCAGCTCAATTTGGAATTTGTCTTGAAAAATCAGGCCTTGAAGGCCCGATTCATGCAAACCGTAATCAGTCCATCCGCGCGGTTCACTGCCGTGGAATCCATGAAGCCCGTGCTGCAAGGGTAGATATAGGGGCTAATATTATTGTACTCGACGCTGTGAACGATCCTGAAGAAGTTATTTCAGGTTTTACCGGTATTTAAGACAAATCTGGCAGAGAGCGGAGAGTTACTGATGGACATGGGAAGAGTGCGGGGGACGCTGGTTGTAAATAAATGTCTGCCGACGCTTATGGGGAAAAAAATACGCGTCATAGAGGAAGTGGATACCCGGGATGTCACAAAGCCCGGAGAGTTGCTTATAAGTTTTGATTATATCGGCGCCGGTGAGGGGCAATTGATTCTCTATGAGGGCGGTCCGGAATCATCGATGGCGTTTCTGCCGGAAATGACCGGTTCGGACGCGAATATCCTTGCAATTGTCGATGAAATAGTTCTTTAAAAACTCATTATGAACAACGGCAGGCTGTGAGATTTTTAATAGAGAAAACAAGATAGAGAAAATACAATGAAAATAATAGTTTGCAATATCGGTTCCACATCTTTCAAATTCCAGCTTCTCGATATGAAAGATGAATCTGTCCTTTGCCGTGGCAATGTAGAACGTGTAGGATCTGAAAAAGCTCGGATACGGTTCTATTCCGGGAAAGATGACCTTCGGGTGGATGAAGAAAAGCCGATTCCGGATCAGGGAGCAGCGGTTCGCGCAGGACTTGCATTTTTAACTGCCGAAATTATTCAATCTCTCGATGATATTGATGCGGTCGGGTTCAAAACGGTACAGGCCGGAGAAGAGAATGGCTCGGTGCTGCTTTCCGATAAGGTACTCCGGGCGATGGAAGAGTATAGCGATGTGGCGCCTGCCCATAATCCGCCCTATCTTGCGGCCATACGGATATTCAAGGAACTGATGCCGCAAAAGGATCTGGTGGGAGTATTCGAACCGGGGTTCCATACCGAAAAACCAGAATATGCCAAGGTGTACGGCACTCCGCTCGAATGGTATGAAAAATATGGTATTATGAAGTATGGGTATCATGGCGCTTCGCACCGGTATGTTACCGGAGAAACGGTCAGAAAGCTTCATCTCAACCCGGATAAACATAAAGTAATTTCGTGCCATCTGGGCGGCTCCTCTTCGTTGTGTGCTTTTAAGGATGGAAAATCGATAGACGCCTCGATGGGTTTCAGCGCCCAGTCAGGGATTATTCAATCGACTCGTACCGGTGATATCGATGCATTTGTCATTCCCTTTATCATGAAGAGGAAGGGGATCACTATGGAACAGGCGTATCGCGAACTGAGTTCCAATGGCGGTGTCAAAGGACTTTCCGGAACATCGGGTGATATGCGGGATATACTGGATGCGATGGCAAATGGCAGCAAAGCCGCGAAACTGGCCCGTGATAAATATACCTACGATGTTAAATTTTACATGGGCGCATATATCCTCCTTATGGGAGGAGTGGATGCAATCTGCTTTACCGGCGGAATAGGCCAAAAAGATCCTGAACTCCGGGAAGATGTGCTTGTCTCTTTGGAATTTCTTGGCTTCAAACTCGACCGTGCCGCCAATGACGCCAGCAGGGAAAGGTTGGATGCTCCGGGTTCGAAAATTGCAGCAATTGTTCTGGAAACAGATGAAGAACTTATCGTTGCCCGTGAAACAAAGAAGGTAGTCGAAGGGCGATAAAGGTAACAAAGTGACAAGTTATAGTAATTCTTAATCGCTTTGTGTCTTCGTCAGGCTTGTATATCTTGCGATATTACTGCTTTGTCACTGTGTAACTTCTTTTATAGAGGAAATTATGGAAAACCTCGAAAAACAGATACGCGAACAGATTTGTGAAGTAGGAAAACGTCTCTGGCTTAAAGGCTGGGTAGCCTCCAATGACGGCAATATCAGTATGCGTCTTGGTGATGAGTATGTCATCACAACGCCGACAGGAATTTCAAAAGGATTCATGTCTCCTGATATGCTGGTAAAAGTGGATATGGAAGGGAATATTCGGAGCGGATATCTGAAACCATCTTCCGAAATAAAGATTCACCTTGAAGCTTACAAACGCCGTGAGGATATCAGAGGTGTTGTTCATGCTCACCCGCCGGTAAGCACCGGTTATGCTGTGGCAAACATTCCGCTCGATTTCCAGACTTTACCGGAAGTTGTTATCGCCCTTGGACAGGTGCCTCTAGCCAAATACGGGACTCCTTCCACAAGCGAGCTTTCCGATTCCATCTCCGAGCTTATTCTCTGCCATAATGCGATTCTCATGGCTAATCATGGGGTGGTGACTCTTGGCGCTGATGTAATGGATGCCTATTACAAAATGGAAAGTGTGGAATTGTTCGCCCAGATATCATTGACTGCGCAAAAACTCGGGGGAGCAAGAAAATTTACAGCACCGGAGGTTAAAAAACTCGAGGAAGTCCGTGAACGATTTGGAATCCATATCGGAGGCAGCGCCTGTCTGAACTGCGGAACCTGTACCGGGGACTGCGGACAAGAACAGAGCACCAAATCCGAATACGAGGATCTGGTAGAAGAGATCACCACAAAAATAATGAAAGAAATGAATAAATAGAAGAACGGAATAAAAGGTACGAAAACATAAGTATTTTTCATTATGGATATGTTGCTTTTTTGACAATAACGCATAACAGGGAGAATAACAATGGCAGTTTCCGGCAGAGCATTAGGATTTATTGAAACGAAGGGTTTTATCGGTGCGGTTGAAGCCGCTGACAGCATGCTCAAAGCTGCATCGGTGAGTCTGGTCGGTTACCGCAAGACAGGAAGCGGATATATCGCTGTTATGGTGCGCGGGGATGTAGGAGCGGTTAAAGCGGCTGTTGAGGCCGGAACAGCCGCTGCATCACGGTTGGGGGAAATCATTTCCACCTCGGTGATTGCAAGCCCCCATAACGATATGGACCAGATGATATAACTCCAGGAATGGAAGAAAATAAGGTGAGGTTGAGTCATGATTGACGAACAACAAATACGAAAAATTGTGGAATCGGTAATCGCTTCTGTTACAGCGGGAGCCGAGTACCCTGCTTCTCCTTCTGTTGGAGCAGCACCCTCAATGGCCGATAAACCGTCGCCTGCAGTATCGCAAACCGCAGGAATACGTGGTCAGGATGGAGTATTCGACCGCATGGAAGACGCGATCGCCGCAGCCAAGGGGGCATTCGACCTGTTTAGAAAATTCAGCATACGGGACCGTGAACGCCTTATTTCAATTATTCGGCGCACAACTCTCGACCACGCTGAAGAATTCAGCAGGATGATTTACGATGAAACCGGAATGGGCGATTACAAGGATAAGATTCTTAAACACCGCAACTGCGCCAAAAATACTCCCGGCACAGAAGACCTTGTTTCCAGATCCTGGTCTGGTGAAAAAGGCGTTTGTCTTGAGGAGTTTGCGCCGTTTGGTATTATCGGATCGATCACGCCTTCTACCCACCCTGTGGAGACAATGGCGAACAACATCATGATCATGCTTGCCGGTGGGAATGTTGTTGTGTTCAATCCTCATCCGGGTGCAAAAAAAGTTACTGCACACGCCATGCAAATCTATCATAAAGCAGTGGTAGCCGGTGGATTTCCCGCGAATCTTTTCTCCTGTGTGAAGAATCCGACTCTCGAAACCGCGAATACCATGTTTAACCATCCCGATGTGCCCGTTCTCTCCATAACAGGCGGTCCCGGAGTGGTGAAAGCAGCAATGGCCACCAATAAAAAGGTGATTGGGGCCGGTCCTGGCAATCCTCCGGTACTTGTGGATGAAACCGCTGATTTGGACCGTGCCGCCGAATGTATCATCAAGGGTGGTTCATTCGACAACAACATTCTCTGTATCGCAGAAAAAGAGGTATTCGTCGTTGACTCGGTTTATGATAAATTTCTCATGGCGATGGTCAAAGCCGGGGCATTCAAGCTCGATGATGTAAATTTCAAACTTCTTACTGAAAAAGCATTTATTCCGAATGAAAAAGGCGGGCATATTCTGAACCGTGAACTGGTGGGGCGAAGCGCTTCTCACATTGCAGATCTTGTCCGGGTGAACATTCCCGAGGGCACGAAGCTCCTTTTTGCGGAAACCGACAGGAACAATATTTTTGTACAGGAAGAGCAAATGATGCCTGTCATGCCGATTGTTCGGGTAAAGGATTTCAAAGAGGCGATGGAATGTTGCATCCAGGCTGAACATGGATTCCATCATACTGCTCTTATTCACTCCAAAGACATGAACCGCATCACCCAGTACGCAAAAGCAATGAATACAACTATCGTTGTCGCCAACGGATATTCGAACCAGGGCGACGGCCCTGATGATGGCGAGGCGTACATGGCGTTCACCATTGCAACACCAACCGGCGAAGGGGTTACTTCTCCCCGGAATTTCTGCCGTATTCGGAGACTTGCAGTCGCAGGAAGCCTTCGGTTCGTGTAATAATACATTTTTTAAACAATAAAAAACGCATGGAGTTTTCCATGCGTTTTTTTTATTTTCTATCAGGTATTATTTTGTTAGCCCGGATAATTCATAAAAATATTCATCGCATTCATTGAGTCAGGAATCCCCACGGCCTGTCGGCATCTTCCCTTATTAAGGGGAAAATTATGTACGAGGCTGTCTTTTTTCTTCGTTGTTCAACCCCCTTGGCAAGAGGGGCGCAGTGAAACGGTGGGGGGATTTATCCTTGAGTTTATAAATAGATCGGGTCAATACGAAATATTCAAAACTATTAAAATATCTGTTTTCCCAATAAAAACCCCCGGTTATGGGTTCCCGGGGTTTTCGAAAGAGAGGTTGAAACAGCCGACAAGATGTTTCCTCATCGACCTATAGTATATATGCCTGAGATATAAAAAAGGTTCCCACTAAAATTATATTTTTTTATCCTTGGCTTTCAGAATACTCTCACGAATGCGCGCTTTCACCACTTTTTCTCTTCTGTGACGGCGTCTTTTCAGTTCGGTCTTACGCAAATTTCTGTTGCTGCTCATAAATCTCTCCTGTATTACGGAAAAAAGGTGATATCATTAAATATTTTTTACCATATCTTCTAAATAGTATAACAATCGGCGCTTTCAAAGTCAATATATACAATAAAATCACCGCTTTTTTATCAATAAATAATTGGATCGCAGCCGTTGTTTTCAAGGAAAACGGACAATTCCTCACAAGAGGGCAGCGCTGCTCTTCCTCCAAATTCCCTACAATTGAGCGCCCCAACTGCCGACGACAACTCCAGACATCTCCCGATTTCTGCACCTTTTGATAAGAAATGGCAGAAAGCGCCATGAAAAGCATCACCGGCGCCGGTAGAGTCCAAACAGTGTATAGGGAAACTTGGATAGCGGAGCATTTCATCCCGAAAGAGATAAGCACCGCCCTTATCGCCTTCCGTTACCACCGGGATACAGCCGAAACGTGTATGAAGATTTTTCAGGGCGGGAAGCATGTCATGCTCGCCGGTAATTTCCTGAGCGAAAAAGGATGGGATAATGAGATAATTCACGAGCGGCAGAACCTTTTCAAGACCCGTATACATGCTTTTGAAATCCCCCACTACCGGTATGCATCTCTCTTTTGCCCAAAGAGCGCATTTCTCTGCTTGATTCATCCAGTGACCGTCAACCAAAAGAACGTCAGTACCTTCAAGGATATCTGTATCTATTTCGAGAAAGTCGATATATGATGATTTTTCATACTCGGAAAAAAATTGTTTCTCACCGGTTTTCCTATCCACAAAGACAATTCCTACGGTTGAATTCCGTCCAGGGATTTTCACCACTCCGGAAAGATCGACGCCATATTCCTTAAGCTTATCAACGATAAAGGAACCGTTGACATCATTTCCTATACGGGATAAAAGACGTGTTTTTGAACCAAGACGCGATGCGGTGGCGACCGAAGTGGCAGCCATTCCGCCGCCTTCAGTGATCATTCTCTCACAATAATATGAACCTTCTTCTTCATGGAAACCATCCATGAGCAGGATAATATCCACTGTTGAAATCCCTACTGCGGAAACCATGAAATAAAATCCTTATATTTGCGGGCATACATTTTGCGTATATTATAAATGAATAGAATGAACCCTGGTAATTAAAGTTATGGTTCATTATGATTCTTAATGCTTTTGATTATA
>JBAYHX010000065.1:0-10767 GCA_041665965.1 Candidatus Latescibacterota bacterium | reverse complement strand
TCGTATTTTTCCTTTTCCATCTCCATTCGAATCCGCTCGGATTCCGCTTTCCGGCATTCTTCGTCGGCTTGGCGGACCCTCTGGTCCATTTCCAGAATCAAATTCTCAAGGCTCTTACGCTCACTTCCGGCCAGCGATTCCGCGTCGCGCAGGACCGATTCGGGCATCCCCATGCGCGCGGCTATCTCGAAAGCATAGGAAGATCCGGGAATCCCTGTGCGAAAAACAAAGGTAGGCCGAAGCTGGGTACTGTCGAACTGCATCGAGGCGTTTGCCACCCGCTCCGTTTCATGGGCAAAGACTTTCAATCCGCCATGATGGGTTGATGCGAGCGTTATCGCCCCAAGAGTGGTGAGCCGCCTGAGCACAGCGAGCGCAATCGCTTCGCCGTCTGCCGGATTGGTGCCTCCCCCGAGCTCGTCGAGAAGCACAAGCGACCCTCTCCCTGCTTCACGGAGGATGGTGACAATCTGTTTTATGTGGGAGGAAAAGGTGCTGAGATCGTCTTCGATGGACTGCTCATCCCCAATGTCGGCGTATATGCCAAACGGGAGAAACACCGTTGTTCCCTCTCCCGCCGGAACCGGCATCCCGGAAAGCGCCATTGCGGTGAGAAGCCCGACCGTTTTGAGCACCACCGTTTTCCCGCCTGCATTCGGTCCGGTGATGACCATGGTAACAACAGATTCTCCTATTTCCATATCCAGCGGCGTCACCCTGGAACCATCGTTTCTTTTACGGTATTTCCAATCCAAAAGGGGGTGACGGCCTTTCTTTATGGTCATGGTCAGGTTATCGCTGATCCGGGGAACGCTTCCTTCGGTAATGACCCCATACCGTGATTTTGCAAGAATCACATCCAGACGAACCAGAATTCCCTGATTGCGGCTGATATCTTCCGCAGCCCGTGAGATGAGGGCGCTCAGTTCCAAAAGAATCCGGTTGATTTCCTCCTGTTCCGCAAGTTCGAGTTCACGGACCTGGTTGTTCCCTTCGATAGAGGCGAGCGGCTCGATGAAAAGCGTCTGCCCTGTCTGGGAACGGTCATGGACAGCGCCCTGAACGCGGTTTTTCATGCTGTCGCGGACTGGAATGACAAACCTGCCGTTCCGTAGTGTAATCACCCGCTCGCCAACGATTTCATCGGAAAGAGAGTTCAGGGTTTTTTCCACAAGGCTTCGGAGCGATGCCTTTGCCCGTTCCAGTTTACGCCGTATGGAATGCAATTGGGGAGAAGCGTCATCCGAGATTGACAGATCAGGATTTATCACCTTTCTGATCGTTTTTACAATTTCCTGGTGAGGGACGATCCGGGCGGCAATTTCACCGACAAGGGGATATTTCTCCGCCCGGTCGGTGAAATAATCGCTCAAATCACCTGCTATGGAGAGATTTTCCGCAATGGCTACAATGGCCTCGATCTCAAGGCGGTATCCCTGAACGCCCATAAGCGGGAATACCTCCCGGATATCGTGCAGGGAAAGACCCGGCAATGGATCGTCGAACCTCAGCGCCTGAATGACCTCATCGACTTCTTTCAGAAGCATCGTTACCTGAGAAATATCCCCCAGAGGCAAAATGCCTGCGAGAATCGATTTCCCCTCAGGTGAATCGGCAAGGGAAGAAACGATCTCACGGATACGGTCGAACTCGATAGCCCGAAGGGCATGACTGTTATAGGGAGCTGGAAGCTGCATAGGGTTTATTCCTGGGTTCCGGAACACGAGGCTGTGGTGAAAACTGTCTGAAAAGTTTGATTCCCCCTGATGTTATCACCGGGATAGAACATGAAATGAATTTTGCAAGCGGAGCGCCGCAGTATGATGATTTATACTGTTTATTCAGATAACCGTTCGAAGATGTCATTGAGAAAATCAAAGCCAGCACACCTCCCAGAAAAACGGCTTTGATTATCCCGATTGTAATGCCCAGCCCGCTGTCAAGAATTCCCAGCGGGGTGAGATGAACAACCTTTTTTATGATATTTCCGAGGATGGCAAAAAGTATCGAAACAAGGATGAACACTGACATGAAAACCACGATGACAGCCGCTTTATGGGGAATGAGAGGAATAAACACAGCGAGTTTTCCGATTGGATCGGTAAAAACAGCCATCAAAATGACCGTAATGATGAATCCCGCAAGTTTAACCACACCCAGAATCAGACCCTCACGAAATCCGGCAATTCCGAACCATAAAACAATACCTATGATAACCATGTCCAGGGCATTCACCGACACGCCTTATTCCACTTTCCATAAAAAAAGCGGTAGTCACTTTGCAACAGACTACCGCCTGATCATCCGGCCGAGCATTCTTCACCTCGCCAAAAGCTAACCGAAGGTCTTTTCCAGCTTGATCCTTTTGCGTTTTGCCGCATTGATCTTGCGTTTTTTCCTTTCGCTGGGCTTTTCGAAATGCTGATGCTTTTTCATATCGGATATGATTCCAGCCTTTTCACAGGCTTTTTTGAATCTTTTCAGTGCTTTTTCGAATGGTTCCTGTTCACGAACGATAACACCGGGCATCCAGTAAGTACGACCCCCCTTCAAACTTGATTTTAAAAAAAATACTGCAAATTTTAATAAATTTCCACGATTATAGGTTTTAATTATAATAGAATGAATAATGGAGTGCAAGTATTATTTCTTGGCTTTCTCTAACCCGGATAATTCATAAAAAATATTCATCACAATCATTGAATCAGAAATCCCCCTGCCTGTCGGCATCTCCCCTTGTTAAGGGGAGAATTTTGTACGAGGCTGTCTTTTTCTTCTTTGTCCAACCCCCTTAGCAAGGGGGTCGCCGTAAAACGGCGGGGGGATTTTATCCTTGAGTTTATGAATAGATCGGGCTAACAGGCTTGTGAAAAAGTCGTTATACCAATATTTCCCGGCAGTTCCGGTAATACCGGACAAATGAATGCAAAGAGGCGGGCTACGTGGATTCTGAAACAAAACTCTTGATTTTTTCCATAAAACCCGATAATTTTCGAATCGTTGACAATTTTCGTATTTTCGTCCTTTTTTTACCCAATAAGCAGTTACGGAGGTCTGCTTTATTTTTTTATCTGTATTACGTTTTTTATCATTTCCTATCAAAACTCAAAAAGAGGGGGTTTTACCATGCGGAATTTTAAAGTTCCGGCGTTTCTCGGTTTTGTCATTCTGTCTGTTTTCCTGGCGGCATCGTGCAGCGATAACGAAGATTCATCTACCACCGGGCCAGGCACAAGCGGGAATTCAACCGCCGGCTCTCTCGCGACTCATGCCGGAACCAATTTTAAAGTGACCGAGGCAAATGTTGATTCCGTTTCGGAAACCGTTACAGAAACAACGTATGAAGTTTTCGGAAAAGCCCTTGCCGCTGCCGGTTCGGCTAAAACAGCAAAAACCGCAATCGATATTCCTTTGAGCGGCACGGCCAACGGTTCGGTTTCCGGTCATGCTTCGGTATCGGGCAAGTATGTTGTAAGCTCCGACTACAACACGATCACCTATAATTTCACATGCACCTTCTACGATTATTCTGACGACGGCAAACTTTATTATGGCGGAAGCATCGTCTACACCGGCACCTGGGTCATGAGTACCGAAGCGTACAACCTCACTTTCCGGGGCGGGCTCAAATTCAACGGAGCCTATGAAGGCACTCAGGATTTCACCACCACCTATGTTTATAACATGAGCGCCGGTTCCGTCAACATTCAATCAACAACCAGCACAACTTCCGGCGGGCAGACATTCACCTCGACATACAGATACCCGGAATAAGCTTTATCCCAGGCCAGACGGCCGCAAAATCGAAAAGGCAGGGAGCTCTCTTCGCTTCCTGCCTTTTTCTTTTTTTTCTGGATTCTGTCTTCTCAGTTGGCGGCTTCGACAAGTTCAGCCGCAGGTCTATCCCCTTGCTAAGAAGGTATAAGTTCTCCCGGCGATTGAGCTTGTCGAAGCCGCCGGAAGGACGAGGGAGAAAAATAATTTATAATTATTCTGACTCCTGTCTCCTGACTCCTGTCTTTTTTTACATCCCCGCCATAAGCACTGTATAGCTCCGCGCAGCTTCCACCAGATCGTTGAGCGGAACGTATTCATCCGCGGTGTGCGCCTGTGCGATGGAGCCGGGGCCGAAAATAATCGCGGGAATTCCCATTTCGATCAGCACCATGGCGATGGTAACAGCGGGACATCCGGAAATAACCGTTTTTTTTCCGGTAGCTTTTTCATATGCGGCGACAGCGCTCTGAGTCAGGGGGTGGTCTGCCGCAATTGCTTCGGCTTTGGCTTTGGGGCTCCGAAGCCGCCAGCCTTCCGGCTGTTTGGTTTCTCTGATGTTGATGCCCCGCTCACGGTTCAGACGGTCCATGAGTTCATCCACCTGTTTCTGTATCATTTCGGGCGGGGTTTCGGGTATGGTGCGCGAGTCCAGGCAGGCGACACAGTGGTCGGGTACCGCCGAGAGGTAAAGCCCTGCGTCGATTTTTTCGAAATTCACCGTGCATTTGCCGAACCAGGGATTTTCAACCTGCAAATAGGGGAGTTTCAGAAATTCAGTGATGAAATACGTCATGTTGTGAATCGCATTTACTCCGAGATAAGCCAGCCCCGAATGCGCCGATTTCCCTATGGTCTCGAACGCGGTAACAAAACATCCCCGATTGCCGATCTGCACCTGCAGTTCTGTCGGTTCGCAGGAGACAAGCCCCTCGTACCCCGTATACATACCCTGCTGTTTTGCCCAATAGTACCCGGCGGTTCCTCCGAACTCCTCCTCTATGTCGCTGTAAAAAGTGATGCCGCCGCGGGGTTTGAAACCGGCGCGTGTCAGCGCTTTGAAAGCGCAGAGCACTCCCGCGATCCCGCCTTTCATGTCGCAGGCGCCGCGTCCGTACATTCTGCCGTCACGGATTTCCGCGCCCCAGGGATCGATTGTCATCCCTTCCACCGGTTTTACATCCATGTGGCCGTTGAACATGTATCTTCCCGGCCCGCTTGTTGCCCCGAAATCCGCAAAGAAATTCGCGCGGTCGGCGCCGGAAGGATAGATTCGAACAGGAATCCCCAAGTCTTTGCACCACTTCTCCATATAATTCACCATGCCCAACCCCTCATACCGGGTCAGGGAGGGAATTCTCACCAGTTCCTGCGTTACCTGGATAACTTCGTTATCGTCAATCGTGTTCAGTATTTTGTCAACATCAGCCATTGTTTTTCCTTTCTATTTGTTGCAAAATAAGGAAAGAAAGCTAAATTATTTAGGAAATGCTTGAATTTCAGGGCTCTGCTTCATCGCACACTGCGAAATCCGCGAAAGCAGTTTGTTGTATTGGTCAGACGGTAATTTTAGAATAGTCCAGCGCTCCTGTCTGGAAAATGAATTTCCATTCTCCGTCGGGCATCTTCGTATACATCTTGCAGACACGACCCTTCCAATGGGAAGGTTCCCCGGTCTCTTTGTGACGCCAAAGTGTATCGATATCGACAATTGCGAATGCGGCATCCCGTTCTTTCGAAACCTCGATTTTCACCGTGTCGCGCAGATTATGAACCAAATCGTGGCTGTCGAAAAGATCCTGCCAGCTCTTACGCCATCGTTCTCTGTCAAAGCGGCCCAGCACAAACACCCATCGGATGGGATCGAAAGCATCATCCGCGGGCGGCCACGGCCAAACCATGTCGGGGTGAATCATCGAAAGGAAGATGTCCGGATTTTTCGTATTCCATCCTTCCGTTTCCAGATCGACCAGTTTTTGAATCTGTTGTTTCAGTGTGTCTGTCATTTTTCATTCATTATTTGTCTAACGGATAAGCTCAGCATCGGCCGGTGAGTTGGCTGTTGTGTCGATTGAATCCATGCCGGCAAGCATACGCTTACGCTCGGATGTGTACGCCCACCAGGGTCGTTCAGGCTCGCCTTCCATGAATCTGACGGCGGAAATAAAGACATCGATAACACAGGGATCCTGTCGTTTCCGTGTTTTACGGCACAATTCCCGGTACATATCATAGGGGTCTCGCCCTATCAGGTCTTGCGGATGGGAAACACCAATAAGCCGCAAATCGTTCGCCGAAGCATGACCGATGTTGGGGATTTGTTCCAATCTGATGAGTTGTTCACGATTCATAGTGAGTTTCCCCGTTAATCAGGCGGCGCCAAATAAAAGTGGACGGCCTTCCCCAAGTCATTAACTCCGAGAGTGACGATATTGAGACGCGGTTCCCATCTTTGCCTGCTTTAGCCCAACACGTAATTCTGTCCTTTTCTTCATACCGCCATGATACCCGTTATTTCTCTTGAACTGCAAAGAAAAACACCAGCCTGTCATAAAACGCTGTCGTTATAACCCCTCGAATCCTCTCTCACTTCTTTTCCCCGTAGTTCTCGTAGACCCATTCCACCGATTTTTCGTAATACGAATGCAGTTTGTATTTGATGATGTGCTGACGGTAATCGGGGCCGATAATCTTGACATTGCCGAGGTCGAAATTGCCCATGCCCGCATCGGAGCACCATTCAAGGTATTTCATGACAAAGGGATCGATGCCCATCAGTTCGGAACAGAGACGGTCTGCCGCGACAAAATCGGTGCTTGCGACCATCACGCCGTGTTCGACCTTCGTCCCGTTCCAGGGGCCGTCCCCCTCGGTGCTCTCGATGCCGTCGATGATTGAAAGGTCCGGCTGCACTCCCATCTGGGCCACAAGGAAAATATTGTAACTCAGCTCACGGCCTCCGCTCGCGCCGACACCGCCGTGCATCTTCGGCTTTTCGTTCCTTTTTTCCTTGTAATGGCAGACCGGCGAGCCCATCGCCACATTCTTGAGCGAACAGGTCGCCACCACGCTGTCGTGGGTTTTCATACGGGCTGCGGAGATGAGATAGACATTCGGGTCGGTATACAGGTCGATGATATTGATCGGCTCGGGATGATGTTTTGCCGCACGGATCCACCGAAGGGTGTACGATTGGTCATTGGCGTCGACAAGCTTGACCTTGTATTCTTTCTCCAGAAGCTTGTAGCCGTAGTTCTCGAATCCGATAAATGCGCTGCATTCCGCTCCGGCGGTGCCTTCGGAGATGATGATCTTCCGGTCGTGGATCGGTTTCAAAAAGTCCAGAATGCCTCTGATCTGGTCGGCATGAGTGGAATATTGGGCATATTCCGGTTTTGCGAGGCCGGCATTGACTTTGACAACCACCTGCTTCTTTCCGATGGCTTTTTCCACTTCCTTTTCGAACGGTTTCAGCGACTGGTAGACCATTTCACGGCGGTCTGTTCCGGTGAGGAACGATACCCTGCTTTTTTCCCCGAACTTCTGTTTCAGCGCCGCGCTTTCCGAAAAAGAGGAGCCGAGTGTCAGTCCCGCCGCGCCGAGTGTCATGACTTTGAAAAAACTCCGGCGGTCGAAAACACCTGAAGAAAATGTATCTTTTTCAATCATGGTAAAATTCGTCCTTTTCGTGTGGTTTTTAATTCTTTACTTCTTCTGCGACAATTCATACCTGACAAAATTCTTTCCCAAAATTTCCAACCTGAAATTATCGCATCATCCATCGAACAAGTCAAGGGAAAAAGGTCTTTTTCCGCGTTTCGGCGGTAGTATCCTTTCCTTTTTTAACCCTAATACTGTTCACTTAAGGCTGGTTTCGACAGGCTCAACCAGCGGGCACTGAGCTTGTCGAAGTGCAGTTTGGGTTAAATGAACAGTATTGTTTTTTCCCCGCATTTTTCAGAGGCTTTTGTAAAAAGAGTAAATGTTTCCGCCGGTTGAGCTTGTAGAAGCCGCTTGTCGAAGCCGTCGGTCGACCTTCTTGTTCCTATATGACGCTGAATATATTTGTGAATTTTCCGGGTTAATTGCTCTTGCTCTTTTTTCACCGGGCATGTATTTTTTTAAATGAATATTCAGAAGCAGACAAAACTCCTTACACCATAAAAAAGGATTGATATATGGACCGCAGGGAATTTATCAAGAAAGCTGCAGCCGGAACGGGAAGCCTGACTGCGCTGAGCATGTATGAGATGTTTTCCCCCGAACGGCTTCAGGCTGCCGCTTCGAGCGGTGGGATGAGCGTCGGGGAAGCGCTTGAAATCCTGGCAAAAGGGAAAGAAAAGAATGTGGCGCCGGCAATACGGCCGGAAATCCGTGACAACCCGCGCGCCGTTTTCCTTATAGAAACCCATGTTGACGCTCGTCGTGATGACAGCGGACATTTTACCGAGGCGGTACCGCAGCTTGCTGCGGAAGGGAAACGGGTAGCCGGAGAACTCTTTGTCAAAGGTTCCCGAAAGGGCGGCTCCACTTTTTTCAAACCGAATTTCACCTATGTCCCGGAACACTGCTACAACCGGACGACCGGGGTCTATTCCTCGCCGGATTTTATCGGCGGCATGGCTGACCATCTCCGTGATATCGGAAATACCAACATCATGGCAGGGGAAGGCCCCACCAATGCCGAAAATCACCGGCACGGCGGAGTGTACGAGGGATTCGATGCGCATGGGATTCCCATGATAGAAGCGGGCTATGCAAAGTTCGCCGATTTCAGGAAGAACGAAGTGAACTGGGCAAAGCCATACGGCTCGCTTATCTGGAAACGTATCCCCTATTTCCGTCCCATCCTCGACAAGGACACTTTCCTGGTCGATGTATCCTCGCTCAAATGCCATCTGACCGGGCTTACCACGCTGACCGTGAAAAACCTTCAGGGCTGTGTGCCTGTCGGTTACGGGCAGTTCTGCACTCCGTGGGATAGCCTTGAACACAACGCCCGACGGGCGGGAATCGATTTCGACCGTGATTTTCAGACTGATTTTCAGCCGCGCGTGGAGGCTTCCTTTCGGAAACACCTCGCCGCCGGATTCAAACGGTGGGATCATACCGGCAGCTATAAGCGCTATCAGGATAAAGGCGGCTGGGAAGCCTACCGCAAGATGAAAAAAGACCCCAAAGCCCTCGATGAATTCATGAAAGATGTCGGGGAGCTCATGCAGCACGAAATGTGGCTTCAGCGCGGGCTGGACAATGCAGCAGTTCTGATGCCGAAGATGAACATCATAGAGGGAATCATCGGCCTTGACGGGGAAGAGCTGAACCGTGACAAAATCGGCGCCGACCAGCTCTGCAACATGGTTATTGCGGGTATGTCGCCATTCGAGGTGGATGCTGTCGGCTGTTACTATATGGGCCAGGACCCCCGGGAAATCTGGTTTACACGGGTGGCAAAGGAGCGCGGCCTCGGCGAAAACGATCCGAGCAAAATAAAAATATACTGGATCAGAAACGGCGAGATCGTTCCTTTGAAAGACCTCTCCGAAATCAAACGTCATCCGCTGGGGCTGAACTGGGCGCGCCTCAAAGACCCGGACGAACGTCTGTTCTGGTAAAAAGGAAAAAAAGCACAAAGCAAAGCCTGCTCTAAATTATTACTGACATATTATTTTTTCATTCATGAATCAAAGTTCGGTTGTGGCCGGGTGAATAGTGATCATGGAGGCTGAATCATGGTGTCCGGAATTTTATCTGCGCTTCTTGTCATGCAATTCGCACTTCCTTCCGGTTCGGTTTCCGCTCAGACGGCGCTGAATCCTGTAACGAAGGAAAACCTTCCGAAGCGTATGGAAGCATGGGTTCCCATGCGGCCTATTACCCACGGTCCTTCGTATCACTGGTTCGGCTATTACGACAAGCTTCAGTTCGATCCAACGGGAAGATATGTTCTCGGCATGGAGGTGAACTTCGAGGACCGCTCGCCGAAACCGGACGACGTTATCAAAGTCGGCATGGTCGATCTCAAGGACAATAACCGGTGGATCGAACTCGGCGAAACCAGGGCATGGAACTGGCAGCAGGGGTGCATGCTCCAGTGGCGTCCCGGCTCGTCAAGCGAAGTTGTCTGGAACGACCGTGAGGGCGACCGGTTCATCTGCCGGATTCTCGACATCAAAACCGGAAAAAAAAGGACCATACCGTTCCCCATCTACACGATCAGCCCGGACGGCAAAACCGCAATGAGCACGGATTTCAGGCGCGTCAACGATATGCGCCCCGGCTACGGATACGCCGGCATACCGGACCCGAACAAGGATTCCCTTGCTCCGGAAAACTCGGGCATCTACCGTGTGAACCTCGAAACAGGCGAGGCAAAACTTGTCATCCCCCTCAAAAGTATGCTCTCGATTCCCTATCCGAAGGGAGATATTTCAAACAAGAAACACTGGTTCAACCACCTTCTGTTCAGTCCGGACGGCTCACGGTTCATCTTTCTGAACCGCTGGCGGATAAACGAATACCGCGCATCGAATCCCGATAATCCGTTCGATACAAGGATGCTGACCGCCGCGCCGGACGGCAGTGATATCAGGGTTGTCGATGATTCAGGTTATACTTCCCATTTTATCTGGCGCGATACCACCCATATTTTCGCATGGACAAAGCTGCCTTCCTTTAGCGACAGGTTCTACCTCTTTCCCGATGACGGCTCCCGCAACGGGCAGGTTGTCGGGGCCGATGTAATGACCGGCAACGGCCACGGCAGCTATCTCCCGCTATCCAACAATGAGTGGATTCTCAATGACAGCTATCCCGATGAGAACCGTCTTCAGCATATCTATCTCTACCATGTTCCCACAGGAACGCGGATTCCGCTCGCCAATGTCTACATGCACCCGAAATACCGGTTCGACTGGGAATGCCGTGTGGATACACACCCGCGGTTCAGCCCGGACGGCATGAGCGTTGTTGTCGACTCCGTTCATGACGGCG